>NZ_CALFIG010000176.1 GCF_937876455.1 uncultured Flavobacterium sp. | reverse complement strand
TTAAAATCCCTATTTTACTATAAATTTTCCGTATTGTTTGTTGAATTCAATGGAACTGTCATTGAAAATTTGTTCAAAAACGCCTTGTTCTATAAGGTTGCAAGGTAAGTCTTGATGGGTTTTTGTGTTCGTCATCACTATCATTTCATCGCTTAGTTGAATGGCTAAGTCGATATCGTGTGTAGAAAACAAAATACATTTATTGGTTTCGTGTGCTAATTTCTGTAACAAACGAAATACGCTAACTTTATGCAAGAGGTCTAAATGTGTAGTGGGCTCGTCTAAAATAATAATAGGTGTGTCTTGCGCTAGCGCTCTTGCTATTAATACTTTTTGAAGTTGCCCGTCGCTAATTTCAATATGTTTTTTATGAATTAAATGTTCAATTTCGGTCAATTCAATAGCTTTGTTTATTTGAAAATAGTCTTCTTCTGTTAAGGTGCCAACCCAATTTGTGTAAGGTTGTCTACCTAGCGCAATCAGTTCCCATACGGTTAAGTTGCTAGCTGTGATTCTATCTGTTAAAACAATACTTATTTTTTTAGATAAGTAATTGAATTCCAATTTTTTTAATTCTTTTTCATGAAGTAAAACTTTACCTTTTAAAGACGGTTGAATTCCTGTCAATGTGCGTAGTAAAGTGGATTTTCCAATGCCGTTTTCTCCAATTAAAGTAACCAATTTTCCTTCGTTCAAATTTAAATATAAACCTGATGCAATGGCTTTTTTTTCTTTCTTTGAAGTAAAGCCAATTTCTAAATCTATGGTTTTTAGTATGTACTTTTTTTGTTCCATAATCTACGGCTAAAATCCCTTTTTTCTAATTAATAGCCAAATTACCATAGGTGCACCAATAATTGAGGTAATCGCATTTATGGGTAACGTAAAATTTTGCCCGGGCATTTGAGAAACAACATCGCAAAAAAGCATGATAGAGCCACCTATTAGTATTGTAGCAAGGTACAACACTTTATGATTACTAGTTTGAAAATAGAGTTTGGCAAGGTGAGGAATAGCTAAACCCACAAACGCAATTGGTCCTACAAAAGCGGTAATACTACCTGCTAGAATTCCTGTAGCTAAGAAAATAATTGTTCGTTCTCTTTTGATGTTAACCCCTAAACTCTGTGCATAATTTTCTCCTAGTAAAAGTGCATCAAGTGTTTTTAGTGCTCGTATACTTAAAAGTAAGCCCAATCCAACAGAAATACTTAAAAACATGATTTGGTTCCAAGATAAATTTCCTATACTACCCAATGACCAAAAGGTATAGCGTTGTAATTGTTCGGCTGTACTAAAATAAGTAAGTACGCTAACTAATGCGCCTGTAAAACTACTAAACATGAGTCCAATAATTAAAACAGACATGGTATCTTTAAGTTTTTTTGCAGCTATAAAAATTAGAAATAAGACTAATAAGCTCCCCAAGCATGAAGCAACTACTAAGCTTCCACTAGAAACTAATGCCTCTGAAAAAAGTGGAGGAAGGAGTCCTGCACCTAAAATAACAAGCGCCACACCCAAACTTGATCCTGAACTAAGCCCTAATACATAAGGACCCGCAAGGGGGTTTCTAAATAGGGTTTGCATCATAAGTCCAGAAATTGACAAGCCTGCTCCTACAAGTAATGCAGTTATAGCTTTGGGTAACCTAAAATTTAAAATGATAAATTCCCAGGTTTCTTTTACATCAGTCGTAGTACCTATTAGGGTTTTATAAATAGCTTGTAAGGGAATTGTAACTTGCCCCAAACTAATATTAATAAGCAACAGCGCCACGAGCACTAGGCTTAATACTATGAATTTTCGGGTATGTTTTTTAGCTTCCAATTTTAATTTAACTTTTGAAAAAAATATAAGGTATGATTAGGTAACAAGTCTGGATGTAAAATTTTTACTAGATCTTTCAATACGATGTCGGGTCTGTTAGGAGCCAATTCATAGTAAATAACTCCGCCTGTTTTTCCTTTTTTGGCACTAAATGTATAAATGTTTTTTGTTTTATACGCTTTAAATTTTGTATAATTTTCAGAAGCTTTTGCTAAATCAGCTAACGATGTAAATTGGCCTGGGCCAATCCAAAAATCAGCATTAAGACCTTTTTCAATTACTTCTTCAAAACTTAAGGCTAAACTTCCTGTACCTTTTGTTTGTTGCCATACATAATTTCCTCCTGCATTGGCTAAAAATTGCGCACCCCAACTTTCGCCTTGTGGCAAATACCATTTGTCTTCATATAAGGCTCCCGCTAAAATACTAGGTTTTTGGGTGCTATTTTTAACTAAAGAAAGGGTAGTGGAATACTCGTGTTCAATGCTTTTAAATAGTGAATTTGCCAAATTTTGTTTGTCAAATAAAGCACCAAAAAGTTTAATCCACTCTGCTTTGCCTAATGGAGATTGTTCATTCCAATCACCATTTAAAACAACTTTAAGTCCGCTTTTTTGAAGATTATCTAACGTGGGATTCGTATTGTCTATTCCGTAACCTATAATTACTTCAGGATGCATATCAATAAGTGCTTCCGTATTAAGGGATTGATTAGAACCCAATTCTTTTATTTTTTTTGCATCTATTCGTGCTCTAACTTTTTCTGAAGAAATGTAATTTAAATTTGGAAAACCTATTAATTTGTCGGTTACATCTAACATTTCAAGAGAAGGGATATGTGTAGTAGAAGTCACCACAATATTCTTTATAGGGATTTGTATCTGTTGAAATTGTTTTAAGCTATCGGGAATAATGCTATTTTTTTTATGCAATACATACGTAAATGTCTTGTTTGAATTAGGCCAAGGGTTAGAAACCGTTACTATTGAAAAGTCGTCATAATTTTTTAATGAAAATCCTGTAGCGTGTTTTACCTCGTTTGTAGTACTGTTTTTCTTAATTGGTGGTTTGCTATTTTGGCACCCCATAAAAGAAAAGAGTAATATTGAAAGCAATAGGTTGATAAACAGTTTCATGACAAGATTTTATTTATGCAAATGTAAAACTTAACTTTAGTAAATGGGAATTTTTTGTTTTTTAATTTGAAAAATAGTGTACTTTTGCCTTCGAATTGTGGTTCGCTATTTAATTTTTTAATTAGTGATTAAAAGGGAATCAGGTGTAATACCTGAGCTGTACCCGCAACTGTAAGCTAATAAGCTTGTTATTATCTACAATACCACTGTTGTTAATTTAGAATTAAGAATTTAGAAAATTTCTAACTTCTAGTTTTTAACTTCTAACTTTCGATGGGAAGGTCAATAACAAGACGCAAGCCAGGAGACCTGCCTTATTCGTTGCATACAAACTTTCGGGAAAAAAGGTTTGAGTATGGGTAAATTCTATACTTTTCTCCCATTTTTTTAATTTTTAAACTAAAAAAATGAACAAAAAACAAGTACATTTAACAGTGTTATTTGCGTTGGTGACAGGTGTTGCTATTGCGCAAGAACAACCATCAATTGCTATTGATGAAATTGTTGTGTCAGACACAAAATTTGCACAACCCAAAGAAAAATCCGGTAAAATTATTGAAGTGCTTACGGCAAAAGACTTGGAAGCCAAAAAAGGACAAAATTTAGCCGCTGTGTTGAGTCAACTCGTTGGTGTCGAAATTAATGGAAATCAATCCTTTGGAGGAAAAAATCTAGGGTATTACATTCGAGGAGGGCGCAATCGTCAAACTGCAATTAATATTGATGGGGTTCCCATAACCGATGCGTCAGGAATAAATTTAGAATATGATCTTCGTTTGATTCCAGTCGAGCAAATTGAAAAAATTGAAGTAATGAAAGGTGCTTCTAGTACATTATATGGTACAGGTGCGGCAACAGGAGTTATCAACATTACATTGAAAAAGGCTTCACAGGTTGGTTTTGCGGGTAATGCCTATGTAAATTTAGGAACACAAAACACGTCCGAAACGTCAAAAACAAGTGCACAAGATATGAGTCAAGGGTTTTCAATTAATGGTACAGCTCATAAAATTTCTTATTTAACTACACTTAACCGATTGGAAACAAAAGGAATGTCTGAAGCGGCAGGAGAAAATTTTGAAGAAGATATGTTTTCTCGTATCAATGTGCTACAAAAAATAGGGTATAAAATAAATAATCGTTTACAACTTGAATTTTTTGGCAATTATGACCGTATCAAAAATACGTTTGATAATTCTTTTGATGGTACGATTTCACATTCAGATGATATAAATAACGCTAGTTTGTCAGAGCAGTTTAGAGTTGGTTTTTTACCCCGATTCAAATACACGAATGGCGAATTTACCATTCATGCTGGGGCTTCTACTATAGATAGAATGGTAGCTATGTCTAATTCTTGGTCAGGCGGTATTGATAGTTTTATTTATGCAGGCAGAACAGCTTCTGTCGATGCTTACAATACCTATACACTAAATAATAAATGGCACTTCGTAGTAGGAACGCAATATCAATATTTTGATATGTCGCAAAAAGATTCTTATACAGATGTTTCTAGAGAAGGAGCTAAGTTTACCTTAGTCGATCCGTATGCTACGGTTGTGTTTAATTCAGATTTTGGTCTGAATTTGAATGTAGGCTCCCGCTTAAATACGCATAGTGCCTATGGCAATCAAATAGTCTATAACGTAAATCCTAGTTTTAGGTTTAAAAATACTCCTTTAAAGTTGTTGACTTCTTACAGCACTGCTTTTATTACGCCAAGTTTATATCAATTATACGGACCGTATGGCAATATAGCTTTAACACCTGAAAAAAACGCAACGGCTGAGGTAGGTTTTGAATCGTATTTTTTATCTAAAAAGTTACAAATTAATGCAGTAGGATTTTATAGAGAGGAGCAAAATACAATTGGATTTTACTATAACCCATCGACCTTACAATCTTCTTACATTAATATAGAAGGAAACTATAATGCAAAAGGTGTTGAAACAACGGTACGTTATGCATTATCAAAAAAAATAACCATCCAAGGGAATTATACATTTAATCAGGTTCAAAAGCCTTTGAATAGATTAATTCCAAAACATAAAGCAAATGTGGATGTGAAATATGTATTTGAAAAGGGAGTGTTTAATTTGCAATATCAATTTATAGACAAGCGTGAAGACATGTATTATGATGCTGCGATTTGGACTTCTCAAAATGTTGGTTTGGGAGCTTACCAATTGGTAAATGCCATTTATTCCTACGATTTATTGCCTAATCGTTTACAAGTGTTTGCGGCAGTTACGAATGTGTTAAATGCAAATTTTCAAGAAGTAATAGGTTACAATACAAGAGGTAGAAATTTTAAAATAGGCTTAACCGTTTTGTTTTAATAATTAGGTAAAGAAATAATTTGGATTAGGTTTTGGTACGTGTTTACCAAAACCTTTTTCTTTTTGTAACAAAATCCTTTTTTAGAAGTCTAATAGTTTGGAATAGATTTTGATTCAGTATTTTTTAAAAGAACTAAAATGAAAAAAATAATATTATTAGTTGCTATGTTCATTTCGTCATTGATGGTGGCGCAAAATGAATTTGATAAGTTTGATGGTAAAGAAGGAGTAGAGAGCATTATTGTTTCTCAAAAAATGTTTGATTTAATGAGTAAAGTAAAAGTTGATGCCAAAGATAAAGAAGCACAACAATACCTGAATTTATTAAAAAAACTTGACAATTTAGCAGCTTACTACACGTCTAATGCAAAACTTGGAAATGAGTTAAACACTGCTACAACGGCTTATTTAAAAGCTAATCCGCTTGATTTAATTTCTACTTCTACACAAGAGGGTAATGCCATAAAAGTTTATGGAAAATCTGATGCGAACCAAACCCATGTAAAAGAATTATTAGTGGTAGTAAATGGCGATTTTAAAGGTATAAAAACGTCTGTATTATCTGTAAAAGGTGATTTTCCAATAAGTGATATTGCTATGCTTGTGAAAAAATTAAACATTCCTGTAGCCGACGTATTAAGTAAAATCGGAAAATAATATGAAGAATTTTTTTGTTTTACTTCAGTTACTATCATTGATGAAAGACGTTCTGGTCTGAAGGT
>NZ_CALFIG010000175.1 GCF_937876455.1 uncultured Flavobacterium sp. | reverse complement strand
ACTTAATATAATTGTAGCCAACAATGCTGAAAGGAATAATTTGGAGTACATACACTTAAATTTATGAGTTATAAAATTACCATTATTTCCAGCTTTTAAAATGTAAAAGTTAATAATAAGACGCTGTATTAATCCGTTTCCCTGTTAAAAAATATATAAAAGCTTTATTCTATTTAACATAGAGAAGAGCTATAATGAAGATTGAATCTCAACTATTTTCTCAATCTTTTATCTTTGGACAAATTCAATCCATAAGAATCAGATATGAATAAAGAAATTACTAATAGGGCGCAGGATTATTCTCAATGGTATAATGACTTGATTATTAAAGGTGGGCTAGCTGATTACAGTGCTGTAAGAGGATGCATGGTTATTAAACCTTATGGGTATGCTTTATGGGAAAATATGCAGGCAACCCTGGATAGAATGTTTAAAGATACCGGGCACGTAAATGCTTATTTCCCATTGTTTGTTCCAAAGAGTTTATTTGAGGCCGAAGAAAAAAATGCAGAAGGCTTTGCTAAAGAATGTGCTGTTGTAACCCATTACCGTTTAAAAAATGACCCCGATAATAAAGGTAAGCTCATTGTTGATCCCGAAGCGAAATTAGAAGAGGAATTAGTGATACGCCCTACCAGTGAAGCTATTATTTGGAATACCTATAAAACATGGATTCAATCATATCGAGATTTACCAATATTGGTTAATCAATGGGCCAATGTAGTTCGATGGGAAATGCGTACTCGTTTATTTTTAAGAACTGCTGAATTCTTATGGCAGGAAGGACACACAGCTCATGCTACAAAAGCAGAAGCTATTGAAGAAGCTGAAAAAATGTTAGATATATATGGCGATTTTGTAGAAAATTGGATGGCTTTGCCTGTGATTAAAGGTATCAAAACGGAGAATGAACGCTTTGCAGGAGCTGAAAATACTTATTGCATTGAAGCTTTAATGCAGGATGGAAAAGCTTTACAAGCAGGTACTTCTCATTTCCTCGGCCAAAATTTTGCAAAAGCATTTGACGTAAAATTTAGTGATAAGGAAAACAAATTGGATTATGTATGGGCTACCAGCTGGGGCGTATCTACCAGATTAATTGGGGCTTTAGTGATGGCACATAGCGATGATGATGGTTTAGTGATTCCTCCTATGCTGGCCCCACTGCAGGTAATTATTGTACCCATATACAAAGGCGATGAACAAAAAGGTGTTATTAGTGAAAAAATTCAACCTATATTGAAAGAACTAAAAGAACTTGGCATAAGGGTTAAATATGATGATAATGATAATGCCAGACCGGGTTGGAAATTTGCAGAATATGAGATGAAAGGGGTACCAGTAAGAATGGCAATAGGTGCAAGAGATATAGAAACGAATACAGTCGAAATAGCAAGAAGAGATACGAAGGAAAAAAATATTGTCAGCATGGATAACATTGCTTTTTACATTAAAGAGCTTTTAAATGAGATCCAGTTACATATGTTTAACCGGGCAAAAGAATATCAGCAATCTCATACTACGTGTGTAGATAGCTGGGAAGAATTTGTAAAAACATTAGATGAAAAGGGTGGATTTGTTGCTGCTCATTGGGATGGCACCAACGAAACTGAAACCAAAATTAAAGAATTGACTAAAGCAACCATTCGTTGTATTCCTTTAAATAGAGTAGAAGAAACAGGTAAATGTGTGTTTACCGGGGCTCCTTCAACGGGTAGGGTTTTGTTTGCAAAAGCATATTAAGAAATTTGAAGATTGCTAAAATCAAATAAAAGCATGTAAATATATCATTAAGCGGAGGTTTTCAAAAAAACTGAAAATTTTCACATTAGGCCTTGCAGAAATAAAAAATAGTTGTATTTTTGCACTCGCATTACGAAAAATATGTAATGGCCCGTTCGTCTATCGGTTAGGACGCCAGGTTTTCATCCTGGTAAGAGGGGTTCGATTCCCCTACGGGCTACAAATTAGTTGTAAAATAGTTTTATAAAATAAGAAGTTAGTGTCTCAATTTTTTATTTTATTAGTTAAAACCAAAGTGATTTTTATAATTGTGGGAGGTTTTTCTTTTTTAACTAATAGTTTATATAAATTATTACAATTAAATTAAAAGAAAATGGCAAATCATAAGTCAGCTTTAAAAAGAATTAGAAGCAACGAGAAAAAAAGAGTGTTAAACAGATATCAGCACAAAACTACACGTAATGCTATTAAAGCAATACGTTTAGCTACTGACAAAGCTGATGCTGCTGCAAAATTACCAATCGTTATTGGTATGATTGATAAATTAGCAAAGAAGAATATTATTCATGGTAATAAAGCTTCAAACTTAAAGTCAAAATTGACAAGACACGTTAACGCTTTATAATACCAAAAGCAAAAGATAATTAGAGCTCTCATTTGAGAGCTTTTTTTATATTTTATATATATTTTAAAAAAAAGAATATGACTCCAATTAGAAATATCGCAATTATTGCTCACGTTGACCACGGTAAAACGACTTTGGTTGATAAAATTATGTACCACTGTCAATTGTTTCGTGAAAATGAAAATACAGGTGATTTAATTTTAGATAACAACGATCTTGAAAGAGAAAGAGGCATTACAATTGTGTCTAAAAATGTTTCTGTTACCTATAAAGGAACAAAAATTAATATTATTGATACACCGGGTCACGCCGATTTTGGTGGAGAGGTAGAGCGTGTATTAAATATGGCTGATGGAGTACTTTTGTTAGTAGATGCCTTTGAAGGTCCTATGCCACAAACTCGTTTTGTACTACAAAAAGCAATTGATTTAGGATTAAAACCTTGTGTGGTTATAAATAAAGTAGATAAAGAAAACTGTACACCAGAAGAAGTGCATGAAAAAGTATTTGATTTAATGTTTGAATTAGGTGCTGAAGAATGGCAGTTAGATTTCCCAACAGTATATGGTTCTGCTAAAAACAATTGGATGTCTGAAGATTTTAGAAATCAAACAGAAAACATTGAGCCTTTATTAGATATGGTATTAGCTCATGTTCCAGCACCAAAAGTTTCTGAAGGAACGCCACAAATGTTAATTACGTCATTAGATTTTTCAAGTTTTACAGGACGTATCGCTATTGGACGTTTACAACGTGGAGAGCTTAAAGAAAATCAAAATATCTCTTTGGTAAAAAGAGACGGAAAAGTGATAAAATCAAGAATTAAAGAGTTACATATTTTTGATGGGTTAGGTCGTAAAAAAGTTGAAAGCGTTATTGCTGGAGATATATGTGCGGTAGTAGGTATTGAAGGATTTGAGATTGGTGATACAATTGCCGATTTTGAAAATCCAGAAGCATTACAGTCTATTGCTATTGATGAGCCAACAATGAGTATGTTGTTTACGATTAATGATTCACCATTTTTTGGTAAAGAAGGAAAATTTGTTACGTCTCGTCACATTAAAGATCGTTTGACTAAAGAATTAGAAAAAAACTTAGCTTTACGTGTGAATGAAACAGATTCAGCAGATAAATTTATGGTATTCGGGCGTGGTGTATTACACTTATCTGTATTAATAGAAACCATGCGTCGTGAAGGTTATGAATTGCAAATTGGTCAGCCTCAAGTAATCATCAAAGAGATTGATGGTCAAAAATGTGAACCAATCGAAGAATTAACTATTGATTTGCCAGAAAATGTTTCAGGTAGAGCTGTAGAATTTGTTACCGTTCGTAAAGGAGAAATGTTAAGCATGGAGCCTAAAGGAGAACGTATGATTATTAAATTTAATATTCCATCGAGAGGAATTATTGGTTTAAGAAATCAATTGCTAACTGCAACGGCGGGTGAAGCGATTATGTCGCACCGTTTCTTAGAATATCAACCTTTTAAAGGCGAAATTCCAGGTCGTTTAAGTGGTTCTTTAATTTCTATGGAAAACGGTAAAGCAATTCCTTATTCGATTGATAAATTACAAGAACGTGGTAAATTCTTTGTTGATCCTAATGAAGATATTTATGAAGGACAAGTAATTGGTGAAAATTCTCGTGGAGATGATATGGTAGTTAACGTTACAAAAACTAAAAAATTGACTAACGTACGTTCATCAGGAGCTGATGATAAGGCTAGAATTATTCCAGCTATCAAGTTTTCGTTAGAAGAAGCTTTAGAATATATTCAAAAAGACGAATATGTTGAAGTAACCCCAAAATCATTACGTTTACGTAAAATTTACTTAAACGAGAATGACAGAAAACGTTATAAAATAGACTAAATTAGTGTATAAATAATTTTTAAAAACCACGAAATTTTCGTGGTTTTTTAGTTTACCTTTGTTTCAAATAAAATTAGGATGGAATTACATTTACAACACGGAATAGACAGGTTACTCTTTGGAATGACACAAAAATATGTTGAAGCATTATGCGGCAAGCCAAATAGTACGTTTAAAGATGACGAAGATAATATTGTTTACGTGTACAATAAAGAAAAAATGAAGCTTACGTTTTATGCAGAAGAAGATTTCCGTTTAGGATATATGACGATGTCTAATCCTGAGTTGACTCTTTTTGCTAACAAAATTGTACATCAACCTTGGGACATGGTGAATGGTAATTTGGCATTGCAAAAAATTACCAAATTTGAAGCTACAGACGAAGACGGTGTAACGATGTATTTTAATGAAGACAATTGGTTACTACTATTTGTAGAATATGATGAGGTGGTAAGAGTAGAATTAGGCGCTGTAATTAATGATAAAGACGAATTTAGTTGGAAGTTTAATGAGTAATAAAAAAGGTCTGACTATTTAGTCAGACCTTTTTTATTAGATTGCGCTAAATTAAAAGGCATAACCTAGTGCAATACCTAGTCTTACTTTAAATCCTTTTACACCTGAAGCATCTAAACCCGGTGTTGCATTTGTAAAATAGTTTGAAAATCCTGCGTTTAAGTCTAATAGAAAGCCATGTGTTTTTGATTGTTGAAAAATCCATTGGTTGCCTATAATAGCTCCAAACCCAGCTACATTAGCTTTGTCTTTTCTAATAGTATAGCCATTTAAAGCAACGGTTCGATTAGCTTCTCCATACGTTCCGACAGGAGCAATGTAAAAACCTTCAAATGTTTTTCTATTTTTAGAGGTAAAAAACTTGTACTTGAATTCAGCGCCATAAAAGCTTAAATCACCATAGGGATCATTCATGTCAAACTTACTATGAGCAAGTATGATTTCAAAACTATTATTATTTTCAGCTTTTGTTTCATAGCTAATTTCAAAACCTTTGTAAATGAAACCAGCAGGATTAAATTTAATAGCGTGATTTTGAGCAAATCCTAGACCGCAAAAAAGTAAAAATAGGAATATAAATTTTTTCATATCGTAAAAAAATACTAATTATTTTTTGTAAAAAGGCATTTTTACCACTTTAGCTTTAATGTCTTTGTTTCGAATACGAATGTAAATTTCTGAATCTACAGTTGCTAATTCGGTAGGAACATAACCCATACCAATTGCAATTCCTAGTGATGGCGACTGTGTGCCTGAAGTGACAATACCTAATACGTTTCCATTGGCATCACAAATTTCATAATCATGACGAGGAATACCTCTTTCTACCATTTCAAATCCAACTAATTTACGAGAAACTCCAGCTTCTTTTTGTTGTTTTAAGTTTTCTGAATTGGTAAATGTTTTATCAAATTTGGTAATCCATCCTAAACCAGCTTCTAAAGGCGAAGTGGTGTCGTTGATATCATTACCATATAAACAAAAGCCCATTTCTAAACGTAAGGTATCTCGCGCTGCTAAACCAATAGGCTTAATGCCAAAGGCAGCTCCTGCTTCAAAAACTTTGTTCCAAATGTATTCGGCGTCTTCGTTTTTAAAATAAATTTCAAACCCACCCGAACCGGTATAACCTGTAGCCGAAACAATTACATCATTTTTTCCGGCGAAATCCCCAATTTGGAACGTGTAATAGCCCATATTGGCTAAATCAATAGAGATCGGAAGAGCGTCGTGTAGGGAAAGAGTGTCTTCGCCTGTGTAGATCT
>NZ_CALFIG010000174.1 GCF_937876455.1 uncultured Flavobacterium sp. | reverse complement strand
CAGGCGAAGACACTCTTTCCCTACACGACGCTCTTCCGATCTTCATTTAAATGTTGCCTAACGTTCCCAGGCTTTATGTCTGTTGCGTATTTTCAAGACTGGCGAAAACAAATATACCGAAAACTTTGAAAAAAAAAGCTTGATTGAAAGAAAAAAGATATTCACTTCCGCTTTCAAATAAAACCCAACCCTAGCAATAGCATAAAACCTGTGTTAGCGGCTGGCTTATTCTAAAATGCGATTAGTGTTTCTAAATGCTGAAACTAATTTAGAATATTGATTTAAATTACACAAAGTTGGTTTCCATTTTTCATAACCTTCATTTTGTCTAATAACAAAGTCTTTATCATGAATAGTAGCAATTTTATGCTCAAAGTAATCATAACCAATATAATTCCAGTTATAAATATTTGATGAAATATTGCTTCTAAAATAGCCTGTTAAGTAAGGTTGTTTGTTAACGCAAATAACAAATTGAATTCCAGATTTCATGTTTGGTTTCAGTTGACTTATTTTTCGTTTAGCGATTTCTGATAGTATTAACTCACTTTTTTTAAGATTCAATTTTAGAATATCTTCGTCTGTTATAAATGGTTTTGTTTCAAGATTTTCTTTATCAACAGTAAACTTTCCACCATAAATGAATTGTTTTGATATTGAATCATAATTACAATCTTTTACATTTTCTAGATTCTTATTGTATTTGATGTTTTTAAGTTTCACATATTCTAAGACAGGAATTCCTTCCGTTGTTCTTACTCTATTTTTTAATAAGTAAATCTCAATCTTTTCTTCATGATTTTCACAAGAGAATAGGAGAGATGTGAATAGTAAAATTGAAAGAATCTTCTTCATTGTTGTGTTGTTAAAAGCTTGCCGCTAACTTGTATATATGTTCAGTTTTTGTTTATTAATTGAACAAAGCTAGCTGTTTCTGGGTAGCTATGCTCAACTATTGTTTCACTTTATACTTTTTCAAATCTACTAAATATTTTAAAACAGTGTATCATTAGTCCTGTTTTTTAATTTAGTAATACATCTATTGTGGTTAACCGGTTGTATTTTTTATTTCCCCTAGGGGAATTATCCATTTTCCCTAGGGCAATGATGTAGTTTCCCTAGGGAAATTGATTAATTGCTGTACAGCAATGAAAAATATACACCTGATAAAGTAGTTTTTATAGCCGGTCAAATAAAAGTTCTAACACGAATAAAAACAAAAATGCCTGCTTCAAAATGAAACAGGCATCTATATAAAGTGTTTTGTATGCTTATGGGTTAATTTTTAAGAGCTCTACTTCAAAAATTAAATCGGCATTTGGAGGAATAACGCCTCCAGCTCCTCTTTCGCCATAGGCTAAATTAGATGGAATGTAGAATTTGTATTTTGCGCCTTCTTTCATTAATTGTACACCTTCTGTCCAACCTTTAATCACTTGGTTTAACAAAAAGTCTATGGGTTCGCCTCTTTGAACACTACTGTCAAATACTTTTCCGTCAAGTAACATACCTGTATAGTGCACTTTTACATTGCTTGTAGCCAAAGGCATAGCGCCCGTTCCTTCTTTTAGCACAATGTATTTTAAGCCACTTGGTGTTGTAGCTGCGTTTTCAAATTCTTTTAAGGCTTGTGCTTTTAAAGCTTCTTTGGCAGCAGCTTCTTTTTTATCTTCTTCTGCTTTTGCATTATAGTAGTCTGAAAAGGTTTTTGCAGCATCAAACGCTTTAGCTTCTTTACCTACTCTTACAATGACTACTTTTTCAATAATATCATTTTGTGCAATAGCATCTACGATTTTTTGTCCTTCTACAACATGGCCAAATACACTGTGTTTGTTGTCTAACCAAGGAGTGTCTTTGTGTGTAATAAAAAATTGTGAGCCATTGGTTTTTGGTCCTGCATTTGCCATAGATAAAATCCCTGGTTTGTCGTGTTTTAAACTAGGGTCAAACTCATCTTTGAAGCTGTATCCTGGTCCGCCAGAGCCATCGCCTTTTGGGTCACCTCCCTGAATCATGAAGTTAGCAATAACGCGGTGAAACTTAAGTCCGTTATAATACGGTTTTCCTTTTAATTCGTTTGCAACAAAAGGGTTTTTACCTTCTGCTAAACTTACAAAATTTGCAACGGTTACAGGTGTTTTTGTGTATTCTAATTGCAGTGCAATTTTACCTTTGTTAGTATGAAGTTCTGCATACAATCCCGGTACTTTTGTATAAGGAAGTGGAGCAGGAGCAGGTTTTTTGGTTTGTCCAAATGCGATACCTACAGTTACTAAGGCTAAAAATAAATTTTTTAAGTTCATATGACGTGAGATTTACTTGTTTATTAATTCAATTTCAAAATAAAGGGTGGTGTTTGGCGGGATTTCTCCTGCACCGCTCTTACCATACCCTATGTGGCTTGGGATAATGGCAACCATCTTGTCACCAAACTTTAATGCTTCAATAGCTTCAATAAAGCCAGGAATCATAGCTGTTTGGTCTCCTATTAATACTGCCATAGGCGCATATCCTTTTTGAGCCGCTCTTCTTGGGTCTAGTTTACCAAATTGTGAGGCAACACCTTCAATATTAGTATCAAATAGTCTGCCATCTTCAAAAAATCCTGCATAATTAACGAATACTTCATTGCCATATACGGGTTTTTTGGCTGTACCTTTTTGAATTATTTTATAGATTAAACCTGATTTGGTTTTAGTCCCTGTTTTTTGTACATCTTGGAACAATGCCGCTTTTTTAGTTTTAATTTCGGCTACTTGTTGTTCTATTTCTTTTTGGGCTTCTTGTTCTTTTTTAAAGTACTCATTAAATGTTTTTACGGCATCAAATTTCTTTGCTTTTGTTCCTTTTCGAATGATATTTATAGCTATAATTTCATCGCCTACCGTAATGGTTGGTAAAACATCTAATCCTTCCACTACTTCGCCAAAAACGCTGTGTGCACCATCTAAATAAGGAATTTCATCTAACGAAATAAAAAATTGTGAACCATTTGTGTTAGGTCCCGCATTTGCCATTGATAACATCCCAATTTTTGAATGTTTTAAACTTGGGTGAAATTCGTCTTTAAATTTATACCCTGGGCCACCACTCCCGTTACCATTAGGATCTCCTCCTTGTATTACGGGTGGATTCATTTCCACGCGGTGAAAGGTAAGTCCGTCATAATAATGAATACCTTTGAATTTAGACTCCACAAATTCATTTTTTCCTTCTGCTAAGGTAATGAAGTTGGCTACTGTGTAAGGTGTTTTTTCATACTCTAATCGGGCTGTAATGTCACCTTTAGAGGTTTCAATCACAGCATAAATTCCATCAGAAAGTTTGGTTTGTTTTGTGTCTGATTTACAGCTACTGAACAACATACTTATTACTGTAAATAAACTAGTAATTTTAATTAAGTTACGCATAATGTTAAGGTTGTGATTCGTCTTTTTTAATATCTGTTAAACTTACAATACAAATTATCGGTTGGTTAAGATCGGAAGAGCGTCGTGTAGGGAAAGAGTGTCTTCGCCTGTGTAGATC
>NZ_CALFIG010000173.1 GCF_937876455.1 uncultured Flavobacterium sp. | reverse complement strand
AAAATGCTATTGATGCTATGAAAGGAAAGGGAAAACTATCTATTGAAATTGTGGAAGGAGATAAACAGGTTTATATTACAGTTATTGATACGGGTAGTGGTATTCCAAAACATAAATTTAAAAAGATATTTGAACCTGGTTATACCTCAAAAAAGAGAGGATGGGGTTTAGGTTTGTCCTTAACTAAACGAATTGTTCAGGAATATCATAAAGGAAAAATTAGGGTTGTACACTCTGAACTTGGTAAAGGAACTACGATGCAACTTGTTTTTAGTAAGGCATAGCTTATTCGTATTTTGTAAAATAAGGTTTTTTCTTTACTTTTTTAAGTAGTTTAATTTTACTACCATTCCAAGAGTAATATTCTATTATTTCTTCTACTTTAAAGGTTGAAGTTTCCAATGACTCGTCGATATTTTCCGCATCTTTTATCTTTTTAATAATAGTATCCGGTAATCCTCCTTTTTCTTTTGGAAAAATAAATTCTTCGGTATGATAATAAGCATTAGCATCACCTACATCATATTTTTCAATTAGAAAATCTAATTTTTCCCCATTCCAATAAAAATAGCTGTATTCTGTTGGTATGCCACAAGCTTCCCCATTAAAAGCGATTCTGTAAATGCATGAAGTGTTTTTTAATCCCCAATGGTCTATTGCGGTATTTGTAAATGTATAATTTTCTCCTACTGTATGACTAAACGTTTTTTCAGAAAGTATAGTAAAATTTTGGTCACAAGTTTTTATTGTAAACACAAAATAGGTTTGGTCATAAGAATAACCATTATCAGTAATTTGTTGCTTGACTTTATTTGATAAACAAGTTATAAATTGGAGGTTTTTAAAACTCGTGTTTCCAATTGCGACAAAACCTTTCCAAAGAAAGCCTTTTTTTAACACACCTTTTTTTTGATACTCAACTGAAAGCCAAGGAAGGTTTAAGTTGTTTAACGTTAACTTATTTTTTGATTGGTCAATAATTTTTATGGAATCACCTATTTTTAAAGTATCAAGTATTGTGCTCTTTGTTGACGATTCAGCGCGTATAAAACATTTTTTTGCCGCAATTATTCCTTTTTGGGGCAAGTAGTACTCATAGGACCAAAAATAATTTTCACTGCTTGGTTCTTCTTCTTGTGAAAAACAAAAAAAACCACAAAAAAGGATAAAAATAGTATAGCGCATAAGTTAAAAAAAACCACAATCTATTGATTGTGGTAGTGTGTTTTATAGGTTAGCCGCAATTGCAGTTGCCAAATTATTAAATTCTTCTTGGGTTACATTTGTTTTTCGTTGAAAACGCATATCGTCCATATCCTGCAGAGGAATTAAATGTACATGTACGTGTGGTACTTCTAAGCCTACAACAGCAACGCCAATTCTTTTACATTCGACGGTTTTTTCTAATGCTTTCGCTATTTTTCGTGAAAAAGCCATTAATCCTAAATAATGCGCTTCTTCCATGTCAAAAATTTTGTTAACCTCTTGTTTCGGAATACATAATGTATGTCCTTTAGCATTTGGATTGACATCTAAAAAAGCTAAAAAATTAGCATCTTCGGCTATTTTATAACACGGGATTTCTCCGTTGACTATTTTGGTAAAAATACTTGCCATTTTAATCTTGTTAATCTCTTGAAATTTCTAAAATCTCCACTTTTAAAACTCCATTTGGAACATTAATTTCAGCAATTTCACCCACTGATTTTCCTAATAACCCTTTCCCAATAGGAGAAGTTACAGAAATTTTTCCTGATTTTAAATCCGCTTCGCTTTCAGCTACTAATGTGTACTTCATTTCCATACCATTAGCTTGATTTTTAATCTTAACAGTAGACAATACTAATACTTTTGACAAATCCAATTGCGATTCATCTATTAAACGAGCATTTGCTAC
>NZ_CALFIG010000172.1 GCF_937876455.1 uncultured Flavobacterium sp. | reverse complement strand
CTATAACCATTGTCTCGCTTATGGCGTTGTTTGGTTTAACTATTACCCATAACTTACCCCAAATACAAGGTTATGAATCTATGATAGTAATGGATTCATATGCTAATGTATTTTCAAGTTTATTTATATTACTAACTGCGCTTTTAGTACTTTTAAGTGCGCCTAGCTATGCTAAAAGTTCAAAAGTATCAGACTTTATCTCTATTAAAGTATTTATGCTTTCAGGGGCTGTAGCGATGGTAAGCTTTAATAACATTTCCATGTTCTTTTTAGGAATTGAAGTGTTGTCCATTGGTCTTTATGTGTTAGCAGGAAGTGATCGTTTAAACATAAAAAGTAATGAAGCTGGAATGAAATATTTCTTAATGGGATCATTTGCCTCAGGTATATTATTATTTGGTATTGCCATGTTGTATGGCGCTACGGGTGCATTTGATGTGCCAACATTGCGTGAGGCATCCATATCAGCTACTACAGAATATTGGTTCTATATTGGTGTCATCTTATTAACTATAGGCATGTTATTTAAAGTCGCGGCTACCCCAATGCATTTTTGGGCTCCCGATGTATATGAAGGCTCACCTACACAAGTAACCGCATTAATGAGCACCTTAGCAAAGGTAACAGCTATGGCCTCATTCTTTAAATTAGTAGGAATATTAAATACCTATATGTACGATGAGTACAAAGAAGTAATTGTGGTAGTTACCATTGCAACCATGTTTTTCGGTAATGTTATGGCATTACGTCAAAAAAAATTAAAACGAATTTTAGCTTATTCTGGTATTTCTCACACTGGATTTATGCTTATGACACTTTTAAACATTGAGCATGCACAAAACAATTTACTGTTTTATACCCTGTCGTATGCAATTGCTGGGTTAGCCGCATTTTCAGTAGTTTTATTTGTTACTAAAAAAGAAGACAATTGTAAAATTGAAAATTTTAACGGCTTAGCAAAAAGATCGCCATTAATGGCTTTTATTATGACAATTGCTACGTTGTCAATGGCTGGAATACCAATTTTAGCAGGATTTTTTGGCAAATTATTTATTCTTGGACAAATTATTCAAGATGGGTATTTAGCCTTAGCTATATTCGCCATTGTTAACTCAATGATAGCTGTTTTTTATTATTTCAAAGTAATTATTGCTATGTATATGAAAGAAGAATCAGAAGATAATGAATTAGCAAACCATTCTGAATATTATATCGTGGGTATAGTAGCTACAGTTTTACTTGTGCTTATTGGCTTATTCCCAGATTACGTTCTGAATTTAGTATAAAGATTAGCCTCAAGAAATTGAGGCTTTTATTTTTCTATCAAAATACTTACTGCATTTCCGCCAAAACCAACCGCATTTACTAAAATTCTTTTCAAGGGTTTACTTATTTGCTGTGGATAAAAAGGAGAAGAAATAAATTGTTGCTTTTCAAGCATTAAAATTGCTAATTCTATACTTAATAACCCAGAAGTGGCAAAAGTGTGCCCAACTTTCCATTTATTTGACGTAAGTAAGGGTTGTTGTTGTCCAAATACTTTTACTATCGCTTCTCTCTCTGATTGATCTCCTAAAATAGTTCCAGGTGCATGCATGATAATCGCATCAATAGATTCAAGTGGTAAATTGCCAATAGCCATTTTCATAGACTTTTGAAAACATTCGGCTTCAGAAGAAATTGATGTAGCACTAGACAATACTTCAGTAGCATAGCCCATACCCACTATTTTTGCTAAATAAGTTGAATCTTTTAGAGACAATACCATAGCTACAGCCCCTTCGCCTAAAACCATCGAATTCTTAGTCTTATCAAAATCTAATGCTCTACAAGGCAAATCATTTTTTTCCTGTGTATAAACTTTTAAAGCTTCTAACTGAGCTAACGTAAACGGAGTTAGTGGTGCTTCACTGGCACCTACCAAAAAAGAATGAACTAAACCTGCTTGCAACCACGCAATAGCATTTAAAATACTATGTAAACCTGAAGAGCACGTAATAGAATGTGATAATTCTGGGCCTCGAGTTTGTAAATCATGCGCAATCCAACTTGAAATATTTCCTAATGTGGTAGCAGGTGAAGTATAGGTAGCTACTTTTTTAGTCGTATAAAATTCTTCAAAATACTGTTCAAATAAAGATGTAGCACCTCGTGAAGAACTAAAATTTACGCCAAGTTCTGGCATTTCTATTTCTATTTGTGAAATTGCCTTTCGGGCAACGGCTAATCCTAATAATACAGTTTTATCTACATGCTTATATTTTGATTCTAAAGCAATTTTTGTCAGGTACGCATTGTCTTCAATTGAAAGTTTTGAAACCAAATAGTCCTTTTCATTTGCTTTCAAAGTGCTGAATAATGCTTTTGGATGTAAATAATTTTTCCAAACTTCTTCCTTAGTACTTCCTAATGCTGAAAGGGAACACAAGGAATGTATATAAACGGGTTGTTTTAACATACTACTTCGTTTAATGCTTTTTCAATTAATTGATAAACCGTATGTAAACTCTCATCTGAAATACAATAAGGCGGCAAAATATAAATGGTATTGCCTACTGGGCGTAATATAACGCCTTGATCAATAAAAAATTGATACAACTTATTTCTCAATGCACCATAATAGGCTTGTTTCTCTGCTACTTTTACTTCTAAAGCAAAAATAATTCCTTTTACCCGAGTAACGCTAACGTTTTTATGTGAACGAATATGATTTTGAAAGGCTATATGATTGGCATGTATCCTATTTATATGCTGTTGTGTTTCTGGTTGTTCCAGTAAATGAATACTTGCCAAAGCCGCTGCACACCCTGTGGGATTTGCTGTAAACGTATGCCCATGAAAAAAAGCATGATTTGTATTTTCACTGACAAAGCCATCAAAAATTTCTTGTGAAAAAGTAGTGATTGCCATTGGAATAGTCCCTCCCGTTAATGCTTTTGACAAACACATCATATCGGGTTGTGTTGTTAAATAATCACACGCAAATAGTTTACCTGTTTTACCAAAGCCTGTCATTACTTCGTCTGCAATAGTAAATACTTTATTTGTGTTACAAATTTGTATTAATTCATCTAAAATTGATGCTTCATACATTACCATTCCTGCCGCCCCTAAAACTAGAGGTTCAAAAACAAATGCAGCCACTTCATTTTCTGCTAGTGCTTTTTGTAATGCTTTTTTAGATTCTTCTTCCTTTCCTTTTACAGGAACAGGTATACGAATTACATGAAGCAAAGCGTCTTGAAAAGCTTCTGTAAATAAACCTATACCACTCACTGCCATAGCTCCAAATGTATCACCATGAAAAGCATCATCAAATGCAACTATCGTATTCTTTTTTACTCCTTTATTATAAAAATATTGGAGCGAAGCTTTTATAGCTACTTCCACAGCTGTGGAACCATTATCAGAATAAAAAAATTTCTTTTGATTAGAGGGTAAAATTTGGACTAATTTTTCAGCAAGTTCTACCACTTTATTATGTGTAAAGCCACCAAATAATACATGTTCTAAAGTTGTTAATTGTGTATAAATTGCTTGGGCAAGAAAAGGATTAGCATGTCCAAAAGGATTGACCCACCAAGAGGCTATTGCGTCTATGTATTGTTTGCCATTTTCGTCCCATAAAAACTCATCTTTTCCTTTTACAATAGCAGGAAAATTAGAATATAATTGATGTTGTGTATAGGGATGCCAATTATAAATAGTATCTTTTTCTGAAAGCGTCATGAAAATTGAGATTTTATTCAGAGATTTAAATTATTCTGAATGCAAAGGTATTAAAGTCCTAGCTTTTATTTATAATTTCAACAACTTATCTCTAAATAAATCGGCATACTGTTTTACCACATTTTTATCAAAATAAGGCTCCTCCTCTATTCGACCTATCATAGTACTACCTGTTTTTGATAAAATGATTTGCTCCGTTGCTACATGTTCATCACCCGAAAAAATAATGCCCGCTACAGAAATATTTCTACTCTTTAAAGCTTCTATAGTCAATAAGGTATGGTTAATACTTCCTAAATAATGACGAGAAACTACAATGACTTTATACGTGGATTGAATTAAATCTAAAATTGTATGTTCTTCATTTAATGGAACCAATACCCCCCCTGCACCTTCAATAACCAAATGATTTGTAGTTTTTGGTTCTTTAATTTTTTTAATATCAATAGTAATTCCGTCTCGTTCTGCAGCTAAATGTGGACTTGCTGGAGTATTTAGGGCATATGCATTTGTTAAAATTTGAGATCTTGGATTTGAGATTTTGGATTTTATTTTATCGGAATCTGAAAAATGTAAATCTCCTGCCTGTATAGGCTTCCAATAATCTGCTTCTAATGCTTCAACTACTATGGCAGAAGCAACTGTTTTACCAACATCTGTTCCTATTCCTGTAATAAATACTTTCATTTTTTTTATTTAACCGCAAAGTTCGCAAAGATTTCACAAGGTTCTTAAAAATATCTATTATTTTTTTTTAAATCTGTGTAGCTAAAACTAAAATTCAAAATGACAACTTTCGCACTTATACTTTTGTTTAGTAAATATGGGCATGGATAAAGTAAACAAAGCATATACAAACGCTAAAAACGATTTAACATCTCTAATAGAGGTAATCATATTGACATGTTGAGCACCACAGTTAGGACAAGCTAATAATTCACCTTTAATATCAACAGCGTATTTTGGAATAGAATCTAAAATTTGTCTTGATTTTAGTACGTCTTCTGAATGTACAATTACTCTTACCCCGCCTAAAGCATTACTCAATAATGGATCTGTATTGATTGTATTTTCATTTTGCAAAAACACTTCAATACCTTCAGATTCCAACTTGCCTTTAATTAAATAAGCCTCTGATGAATATTGATATGTTGCGATTTGTTGGAATTTTGACATGGATAAAAAGGTTAATCAAACACAAATTTACTCAATGCTGACAAAACTTCTTGCATTTCTCTTTCAGTATTGTATGAATGCAAACAAAACCGCAATCGTTCTTGACCCTCTGGAACGGTTGGTGCTAAAATAGGTTTCACCTCAAATCCTTTTTCTTGTAATTGAGAAGCTATTTTTTTTACGTTATGGTTACCGGGAAGTATAGCCGAATGAATAGCCGATTTACTATATACAAAAAGTGGCTTTACTCCAAAAAAATGTTTTTGCTGATTGAAAAAGCTAATGTTCTCTTTTAATTTTTGAAGTTCAGTAGACTGATTTAAATTTTGATACGCTACTAAAATTGTCGCAACGGAATGAGGGGAAAGTCCGGTTGTATAAATAAAACTTCGAGCAAAATTAACTAAATATTCAATTAAATCAGCATTTCCTAAAATAGCCGCGCCATGACAACCCAAACCTTTACCAAACGTCATAATTCTGGCAAATACTTTATTTTGAAATTGTTGCGATTGTATTACACCTTCACCTTTTTCTCCAAACACACCTAAAGCATGCGCTTCATCAACTACTAAGAGTGCCTTAAATTTTTCTGAAAGTTGGAGTAATTTTTCTATATTAGGCGTATCACCATCCATAGAAAAAACGGATTCTGTTACGATATAAATTGTTTCTTGTTTGGCATTTTGGATTTGAAGTTTACTAATTTTTTTTTCCAAATCTTCATAATCGTTATGCTGAAATTTATACGATTTGGCATGACTCATTTGTATGCCATCACGAATAGAAGCATGACACAACTCATCATATAAAATAATATCATTTCTTTGCGGCACAGCGCTAAAAAACCCTACATTAGCATCATACCCCGAATTAAAAATCAAAGCTGCTTCTGATTGATGAAACTCTGCAATATATTTTTCAGTAACAGCATATAAATTATGATTTCCTGAAATTAATCTGGAACCAGTTGCCCCGTTTATTTTTAGGTTATTAGCTACTAGATATTTGTGCGTTGCTTCAAATATTTGTTCATTTTTAGCAAAACCCAAATAGTCGTTAGATGAAAAATCGATTTCTTCACTATGAAGCGAAAGACTTCTTAGTGCCTGTTTTTGGACCCTTAAATTTAATTTTTCTTGAAGTGAATTAGGAAGTTTCATGACAAAGCGGCAAATAAAGTTTAGCCATCAAAAATAAAAAATCCCACAGAGATTTACACTATGGGATTTGTATTTAAAATAAAATAACGAATTAGTCGGCTAATACTATTACTTTATTGTCTTTCATTTCTAAGGTTCCTGATTGAATAGGCAACCAATAATTTTGCTGATTCACTTTCGTAAATTTAGCTTCATGCACAGGATCAATTGAAATTTGAGAAGCATTAATTTTTACACTTCCTTTTGTTAAAATTGACACTATTGGTGCGTGATTATTCAGCATTTGAAACTCACCATTAACTCCGGGAACAGCTACTGAAGTAACTTCTCCTTTAAATAACGTTGCCTCTGGCGATACTATTTCTAAAATCATATTTCTTAGTGATTAGTGATTAGTAATTAGTGATTAGCGAGTAACTGAATACCGTGACTGAATACTGAATACTAAATTAAGCTTCTGCTAACATTTTCTCTCCTGCTTCAATAGCATCTTGGATACTTCCTTTAAGATTGAATGCTGCTTCAGGTAAGTGGTCTAGTTCACCGTCCATAATCATATTAAATCCTTTGATAGTATCTTTAATATCAACAAGTACTCCTGGAATACCCGTAAACTGTTCAGCTACGTGGAAAGGTTGTGATAAGAAACGTTGTACTCTACGAGCACGTGATACAACTAATTTATCTTCTTCAGATAATTCTTCCATACCTAAGATAGCAATGATATCTTGTAATTGTTTGTAGCGTTGTAAAATTTCTTTTACGCGTTGTGCACAGTTATAGTGGTCATCACCTAAAATTTCTGGAGCTAAAATACGTGAAGTAGAATCTAATGGATCTACTGCAGGATAAATACCTAATTCAGCAATTTTACGAGACAATACTGTTGTTGCATCTAAGTGAGCAAACGTTGTTGCAGGTGCAGGGTCAGTTAAGTCATCGGCAGGTACATATACAGCTTGTACAGAAGTAATAGAACCTGTTTTAGTTGACGTAATACGTTCTTGCATTGCACCCATTTCTGTTGCAAGTGTTGGTTGATAACCTACCGCAGAAGGCATACGACCTAATAATGCAGATACCTCAGATCCTGCTTGTGTAAAACGGAAGATGTTATCAACAAAGAAAAGTACGTCTTTACCTTGTCCATCTCCTGCTCCATCACGGAAATATTCAGCGATAGTTAAACCTGATAAGGCTACACGTGCACGTGCTCCAGGTGGTTCATTCATTTGTCCAAAAACGAAAGTAGCTTTAGATTCTTTCATTCCTGCTTTATCAACTTTAGACAAATCCCATCCTCCATTTTCCATAGAGTGCATGAAATCGTCACCGTATTTAATAATACCTGATTCTAACATTTCTCTTAAAAGGTCATTCCCTTCACGTGTTCTTTCACCTACACCAGCAAAAACTGATAAACCACCGTGACCTTTTGCAATATTATTAATTAACTCCTGAATCAATACGGTTTTACCTACTCCAGCACCTCCAAATAAACCAATTTTTCCTCCTTTTGCATAAGGCTCAATCAAATCGATTACTTTAATACCTGTAAATAAAACTTCTGTAGAAGTTGATAAATCTTCAAATTTTGGTGCTGGCCTATGAATTGGCAAACCATTTGACCCTTCCTTAGGTAAATCTCCTAATCCGTCAATTGCATCACCAATTACGTTAAATAAACGACCGAACACTTCTTGCCCAATTGGCACTTGAATTGCCGCTCCTGTAGCTACCACTTCTGTACCTCTTGACAAACCGTCAGTAGAGTCCATTGAGATAGTACGCACGGTATCTTCACCAATGTGAGATTGTACTTCTAATACTAATTTAGTACCGTCTTTTTTAGTAATTTCTAATGAATCATAAATTTTTGGAAGCTCTGCATTTGCAGTGTTAAACACTACATCTACTACTGGTCCAATAATTTGTGCAACTTTTCCTGTAACTTTAGACATTGCTTATGTATTTATTTAATAGCTATTTGAGAGTTGAAAAAATGATGTTTTTTCGGGTGCAAAGATAGTTTTTTTAGAATTAATTTTGCAATTTATTTTTGAATTTTTTTGCAAATAAAAAAGCGAAATGATTCATTTCGCTTTAATTTTTTTATTCTACTGTAACGGATTTTGCTAAATTTCTAGGCTGGTCCACATTACACCCTCTTAATACCGCAATATGGTAGGATAATAATTGCAATGGTATTGTGGTTAATAGCGGTGTTAATGCTTCTGAAGTTTCTGGAATTTCAATAACGTGATCTGCTAATTCTTTTACCTGAGTATCTCCTTTTGTTACAACAGCGATAATTTTACCACTTCTAGATTTAATTTCTTGTATATTACTCACAACCTTATCGTAATGTCCTTTATTTGGTGCTATTACTATCACTGGCATTTGCTCATCTATTAAAGCTATAGGCCCGTGTTTCATTTCTGCAGCAGGATACCCTTCAGCGTGGATATACGATATTTCTTTTAGTTTTAAAGCACCCTCTAAGGCAACTGGAAAATTATATCCTCTTCCTAAATACAAGCAATTTGTAGCATTTTTATAAATAGATGCAATTGCTTTTGATGCTTCATTTGTCAACAACGCTTCTTCTACTTTTTCAGGAATCATTTCTAATTCTAATAAATACCTTTGATAATCAGCATGATTCATTGAGCCTTTTGCTTTTGCTAAACGCAATGCAATAAGCGTCAAAATTGTAATCTGTGTCGTGAACGCCTTAGTAGACGCTACACCAATTTCTGGTCCTGCATGTGTATAAGCTCCAGCGTGTGTTTCTCTTGAAATAGAAGACCCAACAACATTACAAACTCCAAAAACAAAAGCGCCATTTTCTTTCGCTAATTTGATTGCAGCTAACGTGTCTGCTGTTTCTCCTGATTGAGAAATAGCAATTACAATATCGTCTTTATTAATAATTGGATTTCTGTATCTAAATTCGGAAGCATATTCTACCTCAACAGGTATTCTAGCAAATTCCTCTATAATATATTCAGCCACTAATCCTGCATGCCACGAAGTGCCGCAAGCAACAATTAGTATCCGTTTTGCATTTAAAAATTTTTCTAAATTGTCCTCGATACCCGACATTTGAATAATGCCTTTGTTTGCCAACAATCTACCTCTATACGTATCTTTAATTACATTAGGTTGTTCATAAATTTCTTTCAGCATAAAATGCTCATAGCCACCTTTTTCTATTTGCTCCAAATTCATTTGAAGTTCTTGAATATATGGATCTACTAATGAATCGTCTTTTATTTTTCGCACTTTCATTGGTTTATGAAGGCGAATAACTGCCATTTCTTCATCTTCTAAATAGATGGCATTTGAGGTATATTCAATAAAAGGTGATGCGTCAGACGCAATAAAAAACTCTTCTTCTCCAATTCCAATTGCTAAAGGCGACCCGAGACGTGCTGCCACCAATTCGTCAGGCTTATTTTTATCAAACACAACTATTGCGTAAGCGCCTATTACTTGATTTAAAGCAACTTGTACCGCTTTCCCAAGTTTTAATTTCTCTTTTTTCTGAACTTCTTCAATTAAATTTACTAATACTTCCGTATCCGTATCTGATTTAAACGTATAACCTCTTTTAATTAATTCTTTTTTTAAGGGCTCATAATTTTCAATAATTCCATTATGAACAATCACTAAGTTTCCAGAATTTGATAAATGAGGATGAGAATTCACATCATTTGGAACGCCATGTGTCGCCCAACGTGTGTGGCCCATGCCAATAGACCCATTTGTGGTAATTTCTTTTGAAACACGTGCTTCTAAATCGGAAACTTTTCCTTTTGTTTTAGCTAATTTTAAATCCTTTCCATCATACAAAACCACACCAGCACTATCATATCCTCTGTACTCAAGTCTTTTTAATCCTTTAATAATAATTGGATAAGCTTCTCTATGACCAATATAACCTACAATTCCACACATATTTAATTTGGTTTTGTATAATTTATAACTAACTTTAATCGTTTAGATGCGTCAGCAGCATTTGTTCCATGAAGAACTGTTCCCATAGGAGACATTATTGATGCAGCTGGGAAATATTTCACTTCTTGAACCTGACCAGTTGTTTGAGACTGGAAATTAGGCAAATTCTTACTTGTTTTATAATAATAATTTGAAGTTGTCGCAATCGTTTCAGAAATACACAAACCTAATCTTACATTTTTATTTATATCTTTAGAAGCGTCTGCTTCTTTGCTATTAAACAAGTTATTGATATAATTTGTAATTCTAATTTTGTATTGTGTTCCTTTTCCGTTTGCATCGACTTCAATAATTCCCCCATGTACAACTTTACTTTTTTTAACATTCGTATTTGTAGATGTATCAAAAGTATAGTCAATTAATGCTTTTTGATTTGTAGCATCAAATAAATATAATCGTAAAGGTTCTTCTGATTTTTCCAAGGCCGCCATTTTATTTTGGTCTATAAAGAACGTAAGATAAGCATCATTTATTAACCATCCTTTTTCTCTATATTGTCTTAACTCTGCAGATCTTCCATATACATCTACATTGTTATTTCCAAACAAATCAATATATACAACTGAACCCTTACCTCCTTTTAAATATAAATTAGTATTTTGACCTAAAACCGTATTATTTGGTAGAGTTATGTCGTTTGAAGCGCTACCTAAATGAGTTATGTAATCGGAACTAAAATTGTTTTGTTGTAAGGATACTGTATTTGCCCCAGCATTGATTCCCATTGTTATAGTAAAAGTTTTTGATGATGCGTCTGTTGCTCCAGTAGAAATGGAAGTGTAATCAATATTCAATTTAGCATTTGAAAAGTTTAACATAGCCATAGCAGGATCTACGCCAGATATTTGTTCTGTTTGAAAATATAATCCTCTAAAATATTCTTTAAATGCATTGTTATTGTATAAATTCGCAGAAGATGCTTGTAATATTTTCTTTTTAAAATATTCTTTATTTAATTCCAAATAAATTCCAGGAGCTAAACGTTCTTTAACTACTCTTACCGACACATCATTTTGATCAGCTAATTGCACATCATTAGCATCTACATAAACATAATTTCCGTTAATTAACTTTCTTTTATAAACAATAATTTCGTTTTTATTAAAATAAAATTGATCATTTTGTGAAGCATTTGGGCTATCATTTAATCTGATTCCATTTGCAACAGAATTTCCATTGCCATCATGCCCTTTTTTCCATGTATTTATTGTAGCATCTAAATCGGAATAAAATTTTTGATTGGATAAAAAATCATCGTTTGGATCAGTCGTATTTAAATAATATCCATTTTCATAAACACTTAATTTAAATTTTTTATCATCTAAATCATCGATTTGTTGATCTAAAATAAAATTTTTTGCGTAGATAGAATCTAATGTATATGTTTTTGAGCCGTCTGTTGAACTTGTAGCTACCGTGCTGAATAAAGGAATGTATAAAACTACATTTTCAATTTGCACGTTAGTCCCAAAATCTGGATTTCCTGTGCTTAAAGTTAATTGTGTAACAAAATTTGCTTTGGTTGTACCAAAAACGTCATTTTCGTAAATTCCTAGAGGATTTGTTGGTAAATTATTTGTTTGCACCTCACCTGTAGGAACCGTATAAGCTTTAATTGTTGCCGTTTCATCTACATCATGAACAAAATGCTCATCTCCTATTAAAT
>NZ_CALFIG010000171.1 GCF_937876455.1 uncultured Flavobacterium sp. | reverse complement strand
ACGACGCTCTTCCGATCTATTGCCTGTCGCTTGATATTATTATGTTTCAGTTGTTCATCGCTCACTATGTCATCTATCTTACTGAATAATGCCAAATATTGCGATATATCAGCATTGTAGCCACTGTCTTTAATTTCTTTATACAACACGTCTTCTAATGTTGCTAAGTCTTCATTTGATAATGACACATTACCGCCGATACTATGCGATGCTAAGTACTTCAATAACCTCTTATACATGATTTTATCTAAGTAAGAAGTACTGTGAAGTATCTTATCGCTTTTTTGTATTAATTCTGAATTTGTCATAGCAGACCAATTGATGCAGATGTTGGCGCACTTGTTTTATATTGACTATAAAAAGTATTTAATTCATTAATCAATTCATCGTCGGTGAGGTAATGGTTATTACTTATAACTTCTTTTACTTTTTCAATTATTGTGTTATGTACTATCAAGTCATATTCCGTTAATTGAGTGCCAAATTGCGCTCTCAACATGGTAATATCATTGGTGCTGTAAATATATAACTTATCAAATTGCTTTGCCACACTTAATACTCTCTCAGCTATATTTGGTGGCAATGATTTTAAATATATCTTATCTAAAATAGAGGAAATAATAAATGTTGGAGCATTGCCTTTCCTTGCTAAATCCAACTCATTTAATAAGTCTGCCATTGTTGACGTGCCTATCTCACCGATTAGATATAATTCAGAATATTGCACTGTTTCATCAATTAAAAAATACTCAATAAAACGATAAATATCTTGTGCAACATTTATATTGTCGTTGAATATCTTGTATATGGTAGAAATCTTGTCTTTAAAATCAAACGCCTTGCTTACGCCACTTTGATTAGTATAATTTTGTTTTATTAAACCTAATGCCTCGCACATCTTTTCAAAATAATCAGATACGATTTCTTTTGATGACGTAAGTGCCGCCTGGGGAGGCTCTGCCCATTGTATTACTTGAGGGAAAGCTCTATCCTCTGCATTTAACTTAGAATAGTCAACATAGATAGTACCTAATGGACTATCGTCTTTAACGTAACCAGCACCACCACACTTTCTACACGTCATGTCATTATCAGCATAACAATGCAATCCATTTTCTTTAAATATAGCACCAACTTCGTCGCATCGCTCCTTAGCTCTAATTTCTTTTAAATATGTGTATCGTGTCGCTTGTACACTAAAGTCACTTTCTTGACCATAGAATTTATCACCCCATGCACTTGCACCATACATATAAGGCAATGCTAATTTATACTTGCCCTCATACACGATATTACTACTAATGTCAATGTATGGCTTACGTGGAGCAAGTGACACTAATGGATAATCGACAAAATCACCACCGTCAATTGATACTTTTGCCGTGTATTGACCGTCAACAATAGACAATCGAACCTCTTTGTCTTTTGTTTTTGAAACAATAAAAGATATTGACGTTTCTGTTTTGTCTAAAATATCGGAACTTGGTACAAAAAGTATATTGACATTATTTATTGAAACTGAATTTTCATCAATTTTATTTATTGATGGAATTACTACAATTACAGCATTTGGGTCTTTTTCTCGCAAACGAACTAAATCGCTTTGGCAAAACAAATACACCTCTTTGCCTTTTATTTTGTAATCATTATTTGTGATTAATTCAGGTATATTACTGCCTATGTTGGCAGACAAACAATACTCAATAATACTATTGATGCTTCGGTCGAATGCATCTTTAGTTAGTGGAGTAAAATTATTTATTCTATAATCGAGTGCATACGTATTTTCAGATTCTAAGGGTCTGCGATTTACGTATATATGAAGTGGACAAATACCATCTATATGTGTTGCCATCGTTTGGCATATCTCCGCCCACCTTTGATGTAAAGGGTCTGATATTGCGCTAATAGGATTTCGCCAATTTGCAAAGCCGATATTTGATTTTAATGAATTTATATACATTATTCATTGTCTTATGCATTAATAACATTTAATACATCTGCTGGTAGTTTTACACGTTTCAATGAACGACCCTCTGCAATCTCGCCCGACACTTTATAGAACATTTTATCGTCCGCCTCACCATTTAATACTTGTGATATTTTCAGTGTTGACAACTTCAACCCTATTGTTTTTGTTGTCACCCAGTCAGGGTCTATCAACAGAATACCATCTAATGTAACGAATGCAATCGACAATCCTAATCTTTGCGCCAACACTTGGTTGTATTTTGTCCACTCTGTCTCTGCTGTTGTATCGGCGATGTAAGAGGTAAATTCAAAAGGTTTTTTCTTGATTAACGACACGGTGACACCATTAAAACGTTTCTCGTTACTCTCTGCCACTTCATCAATCTTACCATTGCCAACTGGTAACGATGTTAAAGCATTCGCTGTTATTTTGGTAGTCCATTCTGTATCGTCTGTCACATCTGTAAATGTTTCATTACATTTTATAAGCACTAAATTCACTATCTCGCCCGATGTGAGTGCCTTTTCAATATCACAATCGTCAAGCGCTCCAAAATTTGGTAGCACAGTTGCGCAACTCGGCTTACATATTCCTGCCATATTAATCTATTTTATCGTTATTAATAATTTCTTCTTTAGTTTTTTGTTTAGGCTTATCTTCTGCTTCTTTTTTTGTGTTTAAAACACTTGTTATGTGTGCTTCTAACTCAACAGTAGTGCCTATCATGAATAGATAAACCAAGCGCCTTACCTCATTCTCATTGTCAGCAGTTTTATTAACTACTGTATCGCCTATTTTAAATTCTAACTTAAACATGAACAAATTTTGTAATTTTATTTTATTTTTATGTATGAATTTTACCGCTATTTTAACGAAAACAGAAATAAGTATATTGTCGAAGTGTGGTTTAAATGTATGTAGGATAAATAAAATATGCGAGACGTATAATACTTCATTCTCTGATATAAAAAAAGAGATTAATGGTTATTCCTATGCTATCATGGATAATGATATAAGTGTATTGTCTGATATATATGACTGCGGTTACTTTAAAATAGATACATTATTTAGTAAAATATCTAACTCAAAATCCAATATTAGAGCAAGCGTGATTATAAATACACTAAAAGATAAAGACAAATTAAACATACTTAAAGAACGTATGCATATTATTACTATTATAATAAACAAAAAATTGAATTAACAACATTTTTTAATTATCATATTCGTATTTGTTTTATACAGCTCAATCTTCGATGTGTAAACACCTATATCCATTTCAGATACCTTTATTACGCCTACTGAATTGTATTCCACATCTTCTATCGTGACGTTATCATGTAAGAAGATACCCTCTAATATCTGTTCAAATGTATTTGACAAATAAGGGTGCAATTCTAAGTCATAAGTAGCTTGTATGTTGCGATATATATTAAGTCTCTTACCGCTCGATGTAATGGTATCGACCTTTTCAAGCTCATCTAATTCTGTTTTCTTCAACACGCCTGTCAATAGTAGCTCATTCACTTGATTTGCGCTATAACCTTGCGTAGTTAGATAATATACTAAATCACCTATGTTGTTGCATTCATTACTCCACCTTATTTTGTACATAAATGGTCTTTCGCAATCGTCTTCTGTGATAACCTTATACCATCGACTTGTAATACTATTGCTTTCATTATCTGTGACAATGATGCGAAATACATTTGGATATGCGTCTTCTAATGAAATAACATATACATCAAATTCTTGCTCCATATTCCATTCAGGGGCTGTAATATTTCCATCACAATCTTCATACTCGACAGTCTCGATAGTGTTTATTTTATCGATTGATATTCCTGTGATTACTAAGCCTTGATTAACAGCTACGGTTGGTTGTGGTAATACAGATGTGTCAGTTATTTCAATAGTTATATCAAATGTGTCCGTATTTGCGATAAACATATGCAATTCAAGAACACCATTTGATCTATCAAATACTCGATTAAATACATGTGTTTCTAAGCCATTCGTAACTGTTACTATTGCTGTAAATCTTAAAGGCGTTGATGTGTAATTATATCGCAAAACATAATATTTTGACGACACAAACGCTTGTTCAAATTTGAATTTAATAACATTTGGTGCTAATGTCAAACCATAATGCAATGCATTATTAGAGTAATGCATGTATTGTCCGATATTAACTGTCGGTGCAACACTATCTAAATTATCGACCCACGAATAATCATTAATAAATGAACCTGCTGGCATATTAGCTATCTTAAATCTTTTTGTTGGCGACAAGTAAACAATAGATGAAGTAGTGCCATGATTTACGTCTATAATGTCGTTTAACGCCTCTAATATATGCGCCCACGTAGATACTGCAACACCATTATTAGTTATTCTAATGTAATATATATCACCTATTTGCTCATAGTCATACGCTAAAGGATAAGGCAAAACTAAAGGATTATGCCATTCAAATACATATGTTTTATTTCCGATATTTAGAGTAAACATTCGCATTGTGGGTGCATAATATCCAATAACATCAAATTCAAAATCTGTTGTTGTTATTTGATTGTATGGATTTGATGTTAACTTATTCGCCAAAACAATACTACTATCTGTTTTAACCTGAAACACGTTATTGTGTTCTGTTGGGTTGAACTCGCCTTTATTTAATTCATCACAGAAGCCTAAAGTATTACTATTGTTAGGTTCTTGCATTATCCATTGGTATTTTGTAAACTCCATTTTTTCTTAATTTAACAACCGCAAAATGTGGTATTGCCCACTAATTTAAAAGTACTTAATCCATTGTGTTTATAATTCAACTCTTTTATCCAATATCTATTGTTCATTATGTCTATATATCCGTTCTTATTTTGTCGCATTAATACGAAATCATTATAACACAAGAAGTCATTGAATTCTAAGATAAAAGGCTTAGTATCTTGCTCATTTAATTGAATATTATTACATTCTGATATTGAATCAGCAATTAACTCAAATACGCTATCAAAGAAACGTATTGCGACATACACCATACCGCCTAAACCTTGTATAGATACGTCTGAAATCTTAACCATAACAACATTGCCGACAGATAAATTAAAATAATGACTTGTAATATCAAAATCAAATGTCGGCGCTGGGTCTCCGATTGTCATTGCATAATTCAACACAACAGGAGTTGTATTATCAATTATCGTCGTGAGCGTGTCATCGCTAAATACAACAAATGAAACTTCAAAAACATTACTTTCCAAAAGCGTTGTCGTGTGTGTTGGTGCATCTATAACTGCTCTCACACGTGACGACGCATGAAATTTATACAAGCCATCTTCTTGACAAACAAATTGACTGCTTTTCCCTGATGAGTAACACGCATCATTTGTCGGGTTAAAAAATGATGTATGTGAGTTCATTAAATCATATAATTCAATATAACAACCTAAGTAACCGACAACAGGATACGTATGTGTACACGTGTTTACGTTCTTTAAAATATAGTCATCTTGTCCCGTATTAAATCCACCATTAATAGCACGGAAACCATATTTACTATTTCTTCCTAATGCAATACATCGATTAAAATAACTTATCCACCATTGTACAACATTCGTATTCCTTAAAGTGTCGTTGTAGTGGTATTCACCACCTGCTAACATTCTATTTCCGTATGCATTTATTCCATCGTTTGTGTAATTAATAAGGAATATATCCTCATTCCTATCATAGTCGGCAGATGTTATATTCAACGCCTCATAAATGACATTACTGTCTATTATATAGTCACTCTTTAAATTCAGCTCATTGCCCTTTCTTGCACTACATGTACCACAACCGATTAACGTGCCTTGCTCCCAACCATCTATATAATCGCTATTAAAGTACGCCACTCCCTCATCTGTTAAATCAGTACCCTCTGACCCTACAATTATATTATTAAACTCACCATCTAAGTCATACGATTGCACTGTATTATTTGGTATCTCGTTGTAATTCAATAACGGAATTGTGTTACTATAAAAATAATCTTCATGTTCTATTCTTATGTATTGATTTCCATTTGTGTTGTATTCAACACCCATGTAAATCTTTAATTTTTTTCTTAATTCCGTGAATAAATTATTGATGGAAATAGATGGATATATCTCGGGAACACGCACTCCTGCGCTATGCATATTGAAGCCAGTAGTAATAAAATATTTATTAGTGGTTAAGAAATCACTAACAACATATAGATTATTATCGCTGTAATACGATACCAAATAATTTAAAACATCTAACACATCGAATCCGAAAACACTTCTAACATCGACATCATTATTGTATGTCTTTTTCATGTCAATAAATGTGCCTACACCGTTTAATTGCATACAATTCTTTGATGTTGTAAAATGCAATGATGTCGCAACGTCTGAATAGTCATTTAGATATGCACTATAAGACATATCTCTAATACTCGCTTTACCTGTATTATTACTGACATTCAGCACCGCTGTATTTAGTGGTAATAAGCCTTTAAAAAATAAAGTAGATTCCGTGTCCTCAATTTCTACCGTTAAAACATTACATGTGTTTTCTTTCAATTTGTTACAGATATATAAGTAAACACTACCACAAAATGACATTTCAGATGTTATTTTCTCTCTCAATATTTGCTCTGTCGTAGATATACCACCCTCTCGCTCTATTGTAATATTCAACAGATTAGTTATATTGATAACGTCATCACTATTCACTAAGTCGCCATCTAAATAAACATTATACATATATTCGTTGTGTGTTTAGTTTTTCGCTAATTTCCATCAGTAATAAATTACCTCTTTCATCTATCTTATTGCCTCCACGTAGATAATTAGATATAGTGGCTAAACTTTCGTTCATTTTATTATCCTTATAACCGATACGTCCACTTGATGCAACTACTGGGTTAAACGACATATTATTGATACTGTCTAACATTTTAACACCGTACTTATTCACTGCATCTGACTTCACGACAAATTCATTGCCCTCCACCTCAATAGGTATTCCACCTTGCTCATGTTTTGCGCCTTTCATTAATCCTAACTTATTCATTACGCTACCACCTTGCTTGAACTTTGGCAAAGGTGCTGATGCAATGAGAGCTACGTTTGCGATTGCAAATGCTCCAGCTATTGCAGCCGCAATACTCTTAGCAATAATACCGCCTGGCGTTCCAACGAATGCAGATAATATAGCCATAGGTATTTGAGCTGTCGCCATTGCTATATCTACCTTCCTTTGACGTGCAGCCGCTTGATTCTTGACCTCTGCAACTTTCTTTTGATATTCTTTTTCGTTGATAATTCCTTTCTCTTTCTTTTGATTTAGAATTTCAATTTCTTTCGACGCACGAATAGACATAGCTCTACTTGCAATATCGCCTAATTGCACACCGACATCAATCGTTCTATCTATGACAGTTTTTGCATCTGTCATAAGGCTTACTATCTCGTCTTTCTTAGCGTTATTTTCGTCTTTAGTGCCGAAAATACGCTCAAACAATGTTTTGACAGGCTTATCCTCCACACGTTCACGACCTTTGTTGTTTGCTATCAATTCGCCGATTGCATTACCGCCTTTTATTTCTTGTGCAACAGCACGATGTGTGCTTACGATATTCTCATATTCTTGATTAAATTCGTCTAATTGGTCTTTTGCGGACTTTAATTGAATAGATAATGACTTTATAACACTATCACTCGCTATATCCTCGCCATTCTCTTTTAGCAATATCATTCTTGCCTTTATTTCTTCGCTCAATGTATTTATCATTTCATTAGCAAATTCAAGCGCAGACATTTGTTTTTCATCAACAAATTCAATAGGTTTCTCTGTCACCGATTTCAACTCCTTAACCGAAGATGTCACTTTTTTTACCGGCGTATTAGCATCTGAAATTTCTCTTTTTAACTCCAAAACACGTGAACGTGAATTTATCAATGCTACCTCATTAGTGGCAAACCATTCTTTATATTTATCGGAACTCATAGTCATTTCATTGAATGTATTACGTTGCTCCAATTGTTTATTTTGCTCTGTCGCTAACTTTAGTTCTTCTTTCAATACTTCCACATTCGATACTCCCGATGCTTTCATGTGCCTAATACGTGCGGTGAGTAAGTCATTTTGTTTACTCATTTCATCGTTTAGTTTTTCTTCCGCCGTGCGTTGGTCATCTGTCTTTTTCGTGGTGTCTTCCATTGCATCACCTAAGCCAAACCATGAAGATGTTAAAGAAACAATTAGAAGTATAATACCGCCGATACCTGTACCTATTAATGCCAATCTAAACAACTTCATTTTAAGTGTCGCACCACTAACCGCCCAAGAATAAATATCGGTAGCCTTACCAGCTACCACCTTAACGATACTATCCTCACGTGTTAACTCCGTGCCTATTGCCTGTAATGACTGTGTGACCGCCATCACACCATTTAATTTAATTAATGTTTCTTGAAGTTGTTTATTTTCGCTACCAAATAACGCTGTCATACCCTCTGCCAGCTGAAAGCTGTTCGCTATCAAAGATGCGCCACGCACCACATTATCGATACCACGTGTATCAGAACCGAGTGCCGATATTTCTTGATTTATATCGCCTATTTTGTCCTGTAATTCACCAGCCTCCATTTTCGTTTTTTCGAATTGCGCCGATATATCCTTGAACACTTGTGTATTTTGTTTTCCCTCCGCCTTTAATACAGCAAGTACACCAGCCAATCCTGACACCTCTTGTTTTAATTGGCGTAATTTTGTTTTATTGTTTTCAAAAGCACCTGCACCAGCCTCCGTTGCTATCTTTACCGCTTCGATTTCATTAGATAGTTTTCTGAACTCATTAGACCCTTTAGGCAGTTCGGCGAGTTGCGCCTCCATCTTCTTTACACCTGCTGTTAATTCATTAGTGCTTTCATTGGCGGAATTAATATCCGCCTTGAATTTATCTACACCCTCAACCTTTAGTTTTGCTATTATTTCATTATCCTGTGCCATGCTTCAAAATTAGCCATTTATTTATTTTTGTTGTATGAAAAACATAAAAAAGCGAGGTAGAAACCTCGCTAAAGCAATTATGAATAGTAAACAAGATATGTAAATATACTATTTTTTTTGTGCATTCTCATAATATTTGTTTAAATATTTATAATACTGCTCTATTGATAATAATTCAAACGTGGTTAATGTTATATTGAACTCTTGACAAATTGCGACATCTAACCTATCTCGCTGTCGCTGATAGTCGTATATTGCAAGTCCTTTACTACTTCTTGAATTTGGGTTTGAATTAAAGCAAAGTGGATAGCGTTTCTGTAAGTGATTTTGGAGGCTGTCATATAGTTGTTCAACTTTTGAAAAAAAAAATGTCGAAACTGCGGATACTGTGCCAACATATACTTCTTTTTCTCTAACATTTCAAAGCTCTTTACAAACGGATTTTCGCCATCAAAATAAAAAAACAAGTCAAACATCGACAACATAATAATATCGCTTATTTCGTCATATTCTCGCTGTGTGTTGTCGATAAAAGAAATAGATGTAATACTCTCTTGTATTTTATCTCTTAACTTTGATTTATCTTTCATCTCTGATAGTGCTAATATCTCGTATTGCAACATTTTTAATTTTGATATAGCATTTTGTAAAGTTGATTTTGATACACCTAAATGTGCTATATAGTTTGCATTTTCTTGTATATGTATCAACTTTGTATTTTGAATACTCTCAAATTCAGATTCATTTAATAAATATAACTTTTCACCGTTTGGAAATTGGAAAAACAAAGTACCATGTTTTAAATTCTTATTGAATTTCTTTTTTAAAAAATTTATCATATTCAAATTTAATTATTTTTACTGTAATATCTAACATAGTCCTGCCATTTATCGAACTGTAATACACAATCTATCATATACCTAAATGCATCGACAATATGAAGTCCGTTCTTTTTCTTTGCATCGTTCAATGTGCCATTAATGTCTGTATATGCCATATTGAAGTCATCAACCAACAAAGATGCTGATTTATATACGGTAAAATCACAATTATACATAAATGCATTACATATCTCACGGCTCAACAAATGTGTTGTGTTTGATTTTCTCACCTTTACTTGTGAATCCGATAAATATAATTTCTGCTTTATTTTAGAATAGAAGTTTTTATTGGCAACATTATCCGCACTCTTACTCCTACCTGATGCATCACCTGTGACTATTATATAAGGCGTGGTAACTAATCCACTCAACAGATACTTAACCCTAAACATCTCACACGCTGATTCTATTGGAGACAGTCCTTTTATGCTATTTTCATCGGTGAGAAACAAATCAATGATAGACATCTTTTTGTTGTGCATTTGCCCGATTAATAGCGTTGTCGGTGAGGCGTTGAAGTCGAATGAAAGTATTATTTGTGACTGCTCAACGAAGCTGTACTTTGTATCCTTATAATGATTATCGAAATTAAATGCATAAAAGAAAGGGTTAACTATTTCCTCTACACCCCAGCGACCCTCTATATCTACCAACATGCGATTCGTATTTCCGTGTGCATTTAGTATCAATGTCTGTAAGTATGTTTCCTTATCAATGAACTCATTATCCTTGTACGTAGAATGATTTAAGTAGGTCAAATCTTTAAATCTTTCATTGATTTTATATGCATCTTTTTCATCAAAAAAGAATGTACGCAACCAGTGTTTTTCGCTGATAGGATTGAATGAAATTATAAATTGTAAATTCTTATTAAGTGGCGTTCTTAGGAGTGCATTTAATGTCAGAAAATCCGACAACGTGCCTTTGCTGATTTCGTCCCACCAAATAACAGTAGGGTCTGTGATACCTTTAGTTTTCTCCGCATCGTCCATACCGATAGGCGTGAACTGTACACCTGTGATATTATTTGTTATACGATAATCGCCATTATAAAATGTGAAATACTTATATATGTCTAATTGCTTCGCCACTTTTTTAAACTCCGAAAATTGCTGTTTCTGAATGTGGCTAAATTCTTTGTTCACATATAATATATGGTTGTATTCGTTCTTGAATGATAACAATAATAGTTTCATTATTATGTGATGTGTCTTACCTCTACCACGTGAGCCAAATGCAATTATATACCTATCATTCGAGGTTAATAAGTCGTAGAAATGCGCTGAATAAACACTACTATCTACTGTCATCTTTCTTTTTTATTATTATATCTGAAACGCCTTGTATATTCGCTGTTATTTGTGTTTTCTGCCACCCATCTATCTTAGCTATTGTATTAACAAGCCTGTCGTACATAATGACGTTATTGTGATTAATCGTCTTATACTTCTTGTATTCTTCGGCAATATTATTGATGTATAATTGCGCTAAGTCAGAGAGGTTAGCGAGTCCCTTCTCTCGTGAAAGTATTTTGTTTGATACCTTTTCAATATCAGATTTTGTTCTATCGTTGTATTGTTTTAATGCTTCGGCATCACGTCTCTTTTGCTCTGCATTGTCAAATTCACATAAATATTCTTTTACTTCCTTTAAGCTTAATATTTTATACGCACTTGCGGAGGCTGATTTATCGTTATTACAATTAACAAAAACCTTTTTATAGCAGTCAATAGCGGCGTACCAACCACGATTTGATAACTTATATAATTCGACAAATCTTTTATGCCTCTCATTTAACTTCATAGGATAATAAGTATGTATTACACACTTATAAAGATACTGAAATTTGTAAATTTATAATATATCATACTTTAGTTTATTATTTTCACATCTAACCCTTTGCTAATAAGTTGTTCATATAGCTCTTGTGCATGTTGTTCAGAATCGCATCTGACATTCAAGAAATATGACTTATTGCTAATTCCTTTTTCTTCATTTTCGTCTAAATCTGTTTCGCTGGTTAAATCTAATTCTGCTGGTTTAATATTTAGTGCTATTTCGTTTACATCAAAATCAACTTCATCACGCCATTCGTCAAATACTTCTTGGTCGATTGGATTTTGTCGCTGGTTGTGAACATCAAGTAAAATAGAAATAGCTTCTTGCATATTTGCCACCTCGCAGAAGTTGGCTGTTAGCTTCTTAGGAATTTCGACACCATCGCTTAATAATTCTTTTAATACGTCTGTCCGTGTGTGTCCATCTATCCAATACATTTGATTGTCGATAACGCATACGTCATAGGCTTTAGCGATACCATATTTTAGAATCGATTGTTTTAAGTGGTCGTAATTGTATGGTATTTTCAGATTGTGTGGCTGTATGTCTTTCACTTGTTGCCACTCAATTAGCTTAGTGTCGTATATTCTATTTTTCAGCTTCATTTAGACAATGAAATCAATAAAGAAAGAATTAGTAATGATGTCGCAAGGTTTATGCGTTACTGTTATATTTCTTTTGCGCAGTAATGACATTTGCGGTTGTGTTAAAGGTTTGTTGCTCCAAATGTTTCTTGTGGAGATTTTGTTTTTTAGAACATTTTTAATTATCTCTTTCATGTTGCATATTTTAAATCAAAGATAGTAAAAAACCACCGAAAATAGTCGGTGGTTAAAAAATATAAATTTCTTCACTTTATTAATACCTAAGATTAATTTTTTCTCGTTGTATATTTCTTCAATCATTGCATATAGTTACCTTCATTTTATTTATTTTGGGTTTTATAACACCGCCCAGAAGTTTATTTCAATTCAAGGTATTTCTGTATTTCATTCTTTGCGTTCTCAAAGCCACATTGGAAACTCGCTTTAAAGCCTTGCGCTTCCATATCCAAAAGAAATTGATGCTGTTCAGGAAAATAAGAAGTGCCATTGCGTTTGAATACTTTAACGCCGTTTGCTTTTAGTTCAATACATAAGCCTATGTATTCGCCACGTGGCTCAATGATAATAAAGTCTGATACTCCATTTCGTGCGCCCATGCGTGAGTAAAGATAGCGCTCAAATGCAGACTTTTTGCCCTCGTTTGGCGTGTGCCACCAAAATAAGTGTCTGTGTTGAATTTTAAGCCATGTGCATAATTTTATGTGCTCATGCGTTTCTCTTGTGATGTACTTGTCGTATGGATTTGGCATTTTATTTTTTTTTTGTAATTTTTTTAATTGTAGTCGCTGTTTTGTCGTTTACTTATCCAATATGTCGGTACTTCTTGCATTAACAAGAATTGTTTTTTAGCTCCGAATTTTTCCGCTACTTCTTTCCATTTTTCTTCATTGAAGCCTAAATCAGATTTAACAAAATCACTCGCTAACTTTCTGTTTTTCAACTTATTTAATTCCTTGCGACAAAGCACAAGATTTGCGTAGCCTGTTTCAAAGATTTTACTTTTCGGTACAATATGGTCAAGGTCGTATTTGTCGGTAAATAATTCTTCCAATGGAATTATAGTATCAGGTTCATACGGTGAAATTCCTCGCTCTCGTGCCTGCCTTTTCTGTCTTCGTGTGATGCGAAGACTAACCAGTTACCCTGCTATGAACTCATAGTAATTATCAAAGGTGACATTTACTTTTTTGATACCGTGTTTTATTACCTCACAACCTTGTGTGATAACATAGGCAATTGCACGTAAGCCGACATATATGTTTAGTTTCATATTATTGATTAATTACGTTTAAAATTTGTTCTGAAAGTTTTGATTGAGATTTTAAACATAAATCTGTAATTGTTTTTAATTTATCCATGTTTGTAATTTTTTGTTTTGTGTGTTGATAAGATAACCACGCCCAAACAGTAACACGTATATTCGTTGCCGTGTCTAATCGAGATTGTAAGGTAATCAAATTTTGTTTTAAATCGCCTATTCGTGCTGATATAGTGGACTTTGGCAATTTAGTTATTATAGACAATTCGCCAATCGTGATGCCTTTTTTGTGCGATTTAATTATTGCCTTTATCCATTCCGTTTGTGTGGAATAGTCATGCGACATGTAACAATAATTTCTGTTTAATTCTGAAGTCGATAATAGTTTTTTCATTTTATTTGTTTTTAGGTTTAAGATTAGTTTATTTTTAATATTTTTATAAACGTGTTAAATTTCGATTGTTTTTTGTTTTTAATAAGTTTATACCATTTTGTGTTTATCTTTTAAATTTAAGTACTTTACTGAAGAATTAGATATATTTTAAGGCTATTCTTGATTTAATTCTTTTTTTAACCAGCCTATTAATGCTGGATAGACTGAATTATATTTTTCTCTAGCTGGTTTGTAATTGTTGAATTTCTTTAATAGTTCTAAGAAGTCATCAATACTAATACGATTGCTAAGAATGTAATCATTTCTAAGTTTCTTGTATTCGTGTATTTTTATTTGGTCATCTATTTGGCGGATAAATATGCAGTATTTATCAAGGTAGTCATTAAACCCTATCCACCCTTTCCATTCAGCCATCGTGTACATTTCCTTTAAGGCATCGTTCAGCTCTTCATATTGATATAATCTGCATTTTCTAAAATTAGCGACATCTATGAAATCTTTTTTTAAAATTAAAAAAGACTCGCGCGCGTTATTACCACTATCACTAACATTATCATTATCATTTACATTATCATTTACATTATCATTTACATTATCATTTACATTATCGTATGCGTTCGTATGCGTTCGCATGCGTTCGCATGCGTTCGCATCGTTTGGTATAGCATTTTTCCATCTTTTTTGTGCATTTTCCTTGTTTTTCTCTGATTTTTCAACCCATTTGTTAAATTCTCTGTCGAATTGCGCCTTAAATGGCGAGAATAATATTTTAGTGACAAAATCAAGGTTATCCACATTTGTACACAAATTGTTATTTTCTGTTAAATTGTGTTGATAACTCTTTATTGCTTTAAATAATTTTCCAGCCTGTACATCGTCAAGTTCATCTAACACAGCTAACGTGTCCAAATGAATTAAAAAAGATTTTTTGTTTACGTCTGCCATTGTTTTGTTTTAGTTTATATTGCTTTAAATTGCGCTCATAAAATGGAAAAATTGGAAAACATATAATTATAGTATTGTTTTCGTTTATTTTTTATTTTGTATTTGTTTTGTGTTGATATGCGCTACTGGTATCGCATATCAACAAGTTAGCGGTCATGCCTACCGGACTGCTCCGAAATGAAGTTTGTCCATTGAGTAGTCATAGCCTGTGCAATTCCTGGAAACGTTTTTGAACGTAGTTTTGCCCTTTCATCTTTAGGTAGTTTCCATGCATCAGCATACCAGCCAGGCATTGTTTTACCACTCTTAAATTCTTTTCTTGGTTCAGGCTTTACCACATTCGTAGCCTTCAATGGCGGTAATCCTTTTAGCCATAGGCAAGTTTTCTTTTCGTATGGGTCGCCAAATTCGTAAGGGTTAATTATTTGGTCAGGTTTCCGCCATTCACTACTCATTATTCCTACTGGGTTCTCAATAGCGATATAATCACAATCAGCATTAGCGAACATCAAAAAGAATTTAATCGCTTCTTCACGGTCTTTATGCCTTTTTACGGCTTTTTCTCCGTATCGGTCAATATTAAACCATCGGTTTCCTGTTACTGTTAGATATGTGCAGGGCGGAAACGCTACAATCATATCCCATTTCTGTTTTAGCAATTCGGTTACATCTTGTTGCAAATGCCATTCAGGATGTCCGCCACTGCAAGGAAGTATATCACAAGAAAAAGCCTCGTGTCCTAACTCCCTAAATCTGTTTGTCAATGCCTGGCTTTCTTCACAGGCTACTAATATTCTCATTCTATTTAAGTTTAATCGTTAATAATCCGGCACGAACCGCTAACAGCACCTATACGCAACCTTGCCGCAGGCGCAACACAAGGCTGCGCATAGCTGCATTCCGTTATAAGCAAGCTGCTACGTTCCTGCTTCGTTTGACAATTCCGTTTCAAAAGAATTAAAAAAAAGCCCACCGCACTCTTTAATACGAGTTTCAATAATCTTACAATATTCTTCTGAAATTTCACTGCCAATGTATTTTCTGTTATTTAAAATTGCCATTTTAGCCGTTGTTCCACTTCCCATAAACGGGTCATAAATCAAATCATTTTCGTTACTCCAACTTATGATATGGTCGTTTGCTAATTGTTCAGGGAAAGGTGCAGGATGTTCAGTATTTTTTTGTGTATCAAATCGCCAAATATTGTTTCTTTTTCCAAATGGCTTTCTTTCCACTATCCTGTCTTTTCCTTTGCCTGTTTTGTCAAGTCCTCCATTCACCTTTACAATTCCGCTTTTAACTTTGTTTTCCCTATCACAAATTAAGTTCGTTGTTTTCGGCATCCCTTTGGTTAGTATAAACATATACTCAAAGTTTTGCCCATAAAACTTATTACTACCTAAACAACCGCTTCCAGTCTTTTCCCAAATCATAGTTTCTACATTGAAACCAATTTGATTAAAGAACAAAACTTGCCTTAAAGATGTAAGTGTTTCACTTCCGTTCTTTGTGGCATCGTTTACATTCCAAACAACAACACCACCTTGTTTTGTTACTCTGAATAATTCTTTGGCTACATTTTCAAAGTCAAAACAATATCCATTGTAAGTTCTTAAATCATCGTAAGGCGGTGAAGTAACCGTTAAGTCAATGAAATTATCAGGCATTTTAGCCATTGTTTGAAGGCAATTTTCGTTGTATATTTTATTTATTTCCATCGCTTCTTTTTTTTAATTCTTTTGTTTAGTGCTTCGTATTTAGCTTTTCGGTAATCAATCGCAGCCAGCTTATAACAGCGGCTTTGTGCAAGCTGCCCGACCGCTCAATGCTTACGCTTCGCAGCCTGACACAAAGCCACAAACCGTTAGCGGTCAGGCTATGACAGACACCACGTTTTCAAAATTAACGTAAGTATGACCTTTGCCTTTTTCGCATCCTTGACCTTCGTGCCAAAAACCATACTGCATAGTTTCAGGATATAGTTTGACAATTTCGCCTTCAACTTCGCCTTTACGGACAAGTTTTGCAATAACTTTTTGCCCTTCAACTAATTCAAGTTTTAAGTTATTATCAGCAACCCATTTTTTAATAAATGTTTCTTGAACTTTACTTCTGTCATAAGAAACACTATCAAGAATTTCAACCAATTCGCTATCAGGAGAAAATCCTTCATCTTCAAATAAGAATTTTCAATCGCCGCATCAATTGCCGTATCAAACGCGCAACCGGATGCGCCGATCAAGACCGAAACAAAAAACGAATCGTTGCGGCCATCGCAATATATTCATCAGACCGAACCGGAATCCGGCGGCAGGGCAGACGCACCATCAACCCCACAGCCAGAGGTTATCATGACGCAAAATCCGATTCCGCAAGCCAATGGTTCCGCCAACGGC
>NZ_CALFIG010000170.1 GCF_937876455.1 uncultured Flavobacterium sp. | reverse complement strand
CATTAATTCGCCTATTAATCCTGTATTATATACTGAATAATATGGAAATCAAATACATATTTACATACTGGGGTTGTGAAGGACAAAACGCTAAAGATTTCTTATCAAAAGTTGTTGCTAATGGGTATAGTGGGGTAGAAATCAACTTACCTGATGATAACGGTTTTATAGCTGAATTTCTTGACGAAATAGAAGTTATTAGAAATACCATAAATAAAGATTTTATTTTTATTGCCCAACAAGTGCTTCCCAATAAAATAGAAAATGTAGAAGAGTACAAATTCCGACTCACAGAACGTTTACACTTTTTAGCGAATTGCAAACCAAATTATATCAATTCACATACGGGTAAAGATTTTTTTGAATTTAGCGACAATTGTAAGCTTCTGGAACAATGCGAAGAAATCGAAAAAAAGACAGGCATACCTATTTGGCATGAAATCCATAGAGGTCGATTTTCATTTCATTTAAAGACATTACTTAAATACCTTGAAATTTATCCCAATCTTAAATTAATTGCCGATTTTTCTCATTTTTGTGTAGTTTCGGAAAGTGATTTACACGACCAGCACGATTTACTTTGCAAAATATATCCAAATATTAAGCACATTCATGCACGTATTGGATTTGAACAAAGTCCACAAGTAAACAATCCGTTTGCTCCAGAATGGGAAACCTATTTGGAACAATATTTAGGTTGGTGGAAAGAAATTATTGAAATTCAAAAAAAGAGAAATATAAAAAACATTACCATTACACCCGAGTTTGGTCCGTTTCCCTACATGCCACAAGAACCCTTTACAAGAATACCACTTGCTGATCAATGGGAAACAAACCTTCAGATGAAAAATTATTTACAACAAAACCTATAACAAATGCAAAATAAAAACTATATTCTTTTTATTGCTTTAAGTGCCGCACTAGGCGGCTTATTATTTGGATATGACACGGCAGTAATTTCTGGTGCTATTGGAAATTTAACCGAATTTTTTCATTTGTCTCCTGTTGAAACAGGTTGGGCAATTTCTAGCGCATTAGTTGGATGTTTAATTGGTGCTTTTTTCTCTGATTTATTAAGCGATACGTTTGGACGAAAAATAACGATGATTATTACCGCTATACTTTTTATTTTAAACTCTGTCGGAACGGCTTTTCCTGCTTCCTTTACTATGTTTGTACTATTTCGTATTATTGGTGGAATTGGTGTAGGTATTGCCTCGATGGTTGTACCCATGTATATTGCTGAAATTGCCCCACCAAAAAGACGCGGCGCCTTAGTAGGAAATTATCAATTAGCTATTGTTATTGGTATTGTAGTGGTCTATTTTGTAAATTACTTCATTGCTTTGCAAGGTGATGGCGCTTGGAATTTAAACATAGGTTGGAGATGGATGTTTGGCTCTGAAATTATTCCTTCCCTCCTATTTTTATTTTTTATTTTTTTAATTCCTGAAAGTCCAAGATGGTTGTTTCAAAAAGGAGAAACTAGTAAAGCCATAGCTGTTTTACAAAAATTAAATACGGCTGAAGAAATAACGCAAGTTCAATCTGAAATTGAAAATTCACTACAGCAGGAAGATAAAAATCAGTGGAAACATTTAAGCAATCCTATATTTAAAAAAGCACTTTTTGTGGGTATTGGACTTTCAGTTTTACAACAGTTAACAGGAATTAATGCCATTTTATACTATGCACCAGAGATTTTTAAAAGTTTAGGAAGTTCTACCGATGTTTCATTATTAGAAACAAGTATTCTAGGCGTTGTAAACTTACTATTTACTTTATTAGCTATTCTATTAGTAGATAAAATGGGAAGAAAACCACTGCTTTATATCGGTTCGATAGGAATGACCATTGCATTAGCCGCAGTTGGATTGTTTATTTATTTCGATGCACTTGGAAACTGGGTATTACCATTCTTGCTTTTGTTTATGGGGGCTTTTAGTATTTCATGGGGACCAATTGTTTGGGTGCTATTATCTGAAATTTTTCCAACTAAAATTAGAAGTTTAGCTTTAGCAATTAGTGTTTTTATTCAATGGGTTGCTAATTTTATAGTAACACAAGTTTTTCCTAGTTTAGTTGAAAATCAGTGGTTAAAAGATAACTATAATGGTGCATTTCCGTTTTATTTATTTTCTATAATCTGCTTATTTTCACTTGTTTTTGTTTGGAAAAAAATTCCCGAAACAAAAAATAAAACCCTTGAAGAAATGGATACATTATGGAAATAAAAAAAATAGTAATTGGTTCTTTGTTTCTGCTTTACATCTTAAATGTAAATGCACAAAACAATGCAAAATTTGTTAATACTTTTATCGGTACAGATGGCACAGGACATACTTTTCCAGGTCCTTCAATGCCTTTTGGAATGGTGCAACCTGGACCCGACAATAAAGACTTTGGTTGGAACCATACAAGCGGTTATCAATACAAAGACACTTTGCTTTTAGGATTTTCTCAAACCCGCTTTAGTGGCACTGGCATCAATGAAATGGGTGATGTACTCCTACTTCCTATTAATCCTAAAAAAGAAAAACTAAAAAATGCTTACTATAAAAATACCGAAAATGGAAAAGTAGGTTATTACACCTTAACAAAAAAAGATGACGTAAAAGTAGAACTCACTTGTTCAGAACGAGTGGCTTTTCATCAATACACGTTTCCAGAACATGAGGCCCAAGTATTTGTAAATTTACAACACGGTTTACGTTTTGTTTTTGACGAATCTAACTCAAAAGAGTTAGTAATTGAAAGTGATGTAAAAATAGAAAATAGCACTACAATATCTGGTTTTTGTTCTACTCAAAACTGGGTGAATCGAAAATATTTTTTTACATTAACATTTGACCAACCATTTATAAAATCTTCACTACTAACTGTAAAAGATACAGAAAAAGCGCCAAAATACATATTGTATTTTCAATTAAATCAAAACAAACAATTGAAGGTAAAAATTGCACTTTCAACAGTATCTGTAGATGGAGCCAAATTGAATTTACAAACTGAAATACCGCATTGGGACTTTAATGCTGTACTAAAACACAACCAATCTGAGTGGGATAATTTTTTATCTAAAATTACAATTGAAGCTCCACAAAAGCAAAAAGAACTATTTTATACTTCTTTATATCATTTATTTCTTCAACCTTCTAACATTGCAGATGTTGATGGAAAATACAGAGGGGTTGACGATCAAATTGCAGTTGCCACAACTAAAGAATATTATTCTACTTTATCCAATTGGGATATATTCAGAGCCGCCTTTCCTCTATTGCAAATACTTGCTCCAGAAAAGATAAATGGAATCATTCAAACCATGCTAATACATCATAAAACTAAAGGTTTTTTACCCATTTGGACAGCTTGGGGACAAGATAATTATTGTATGATTGGCAACCATGCTATCCCCATGATTCTATCAGCTTACACAAATGGATTTAAAGCATTTGATGCAAATGAAGCCTTAAAAGCTATGGTTGAAACATCTACAAAATCGCACATCAATTCAGATTGGGAAGTGTATAATGAGTATGGCTATTACCCATTTGACAAATTAGACAATGAAGCGGTGTCTAGAACATTGGAAAGTGGATACGATGATTGGTGTGTCGCTGAAATGGCAAAAAAAATAGGCAATTTATCAATTGAGAACCAATTTAATAAAAGAGCGAAATATTATCATAATTTATATGATACTGAAACCCAATTCTTCAGAGGAAAAGACAGCAATGGTAATTGGCGAACACCCTTTAACCCTTTAGTCGCTACCTCGCCATTAAATAACCCTGGTGATTATACTGAAGCAAACGCTTGGCAGTACTTTTGGACTCCTGCGCTGTATGATATAGAAGGTATGCAAAATCTTTTGGGTGGAAAATCAGTTTTCACCAAAAAACTAAATGATTTTTTTACCATTGAAAGTGTAAATCCAAATAAATTTTTAGGTCAAGAAGCGATGATAGGTCAATATGCCCATGGTAACGAACCTAGTCATCATATAGCTTATCTGTATGCGTTTAGCAATACACCGAAAATAGGTCAAAAATACATTCATCAAATCATCAATGAATTTCACAACAATACACCTGATGGAATGATTGGTAATGATGATTGTGGTCAAATGAGTGCGTGGTATATCTTTTCATCTTTAGGCTTTTATCCCGTTAATCCAGCTAATGGTGAGTTTGTTCTGGGAGAGATCGGAAGAGCACACGTCTGAACTCCAGTCACCGATGTTTATCTCG
>NZ_CALFIG010000169.1 GCF_937876455.1 uncultured Flavobacterium sp. | reverse complement strand
ATTTGACAACATCGGAATTGAAAAGGGCCAAGTAACCACAAAAGTTTTTTTATGATAACAGAACAAGCATTTCAGGAAGCAGCAAAACGATTAGGCTGCGAAGTAGCGGCAGTTAAAGCCGTTGATAGCGTTGAATCATTAGGCGACGGTATGCTCCCTGACGGTAAACCAAAGATTCTTTTTGAACCCCATGTATTTTGGCGGGAATTAAAGGACGTCGGTATTAAGCCCGTGGTATCAGATATTTGTTACCCAAATTGGGGTACACGCCCATACGGGAAAGTAAGCGCTCAACATGGCCGGCTTGAACGTGCTGCGGCTATCCATCGTGAAGCGGCCCTGATGTCGGCATCATGGGGGCGGTTTCAAATCATGGGGTTTAATTGGAATAAATGCGGGGTTAGTTCTTTGCAGGAATTCATAAACATGAACTACAAAGGCGAAGAAGCCCAGCTTGAATTGTTTGTAAACTACATTATAAAAGTAGGCCTTGACGATGAACTCCGTGATCGTAGGTGGGCGGCCTTTGCATTGCAGTACAACGGTAAATCGTATGCACAAAATAAGTATGATGTGAAACTTGCAGCCGCTTATAAAAAGTTTTCTAAATAAAATCTTTGGTTCATAGATTAGGTTTTCGATTTAGGGGCTGGTATTTCTATACCGGCCTTTTTTATGCACAAATAAAAAAGCCCGTATTGCTACGGGCCGACCAAAAATTAAAGCCATGAATAAAACAACCGAGGTAAAGGTATACTATTTTTATAAAGTACAAGGAAAAAGAGACTTGTTTAAGTCGGGGGTGTTTTTGTGAATAGATGCAGTTTATTTCGTCTATTTTTGAGTTATGTGCAAGGCTACGAAACTGCATCTAAACGAGCATTTGTTATTTCAATAGCCTTTGGGTTAATGTCGCAACCAATAAAATTTCGGTTCAGTTCTTTACAAACTACTGCGGTTGTACCACTGCCTAAATAATAATCCGAAACTGTATCGCCCTCGTTTGAACTTGCTTTTATAATCCTTTCAATTAATGCCTTTGGTTTTTGGGTTTGATAACCTATTCTTTCATTTCCAGCAACAACAGGAATCAACCAATAATCTTCGGGGAGTTTACCTTCTTCTAAAAGCATACTTCCATTTTTACCCATTTGGCTTGTTTTTGAATGAGCATATTTAGCCCTATTCTTTGAACTTTCAGAATATTCAACTGTTACATCTTTCCAATTAAAAGTCCAATTATCGCTTTTTGAGTAAAAATAAATTGTATCGTGCTTCCTATTAAATGCTTTTTTGTAATTGTTTGGCATAGTATAGCACCATATTATTTCATTTCTAAATTTATCATATCCAAAAACTTCATCCATTAAGCATCTAATCCAATGGTTAATACGGTAATCCATTTGTAAATAGATACTTCCTGTACTCTTTAATACTCGGTGCATTTCCTTGATTCTTGGTAAGTAATGTGCTTCAATTTCACTTCTAATAGGTTTTAAATCTTGATAATCTCCGAAATTTCTTCCCGTTCCATAAAGAATATCACAGTAAATTAAATCTACACTTTCATCAGGTTGCGACAAAAGGAGTTCAAGGTTATCAACCGCCCTGCACATAACACGGGTTTGGCAAAATGGCTGTTCAGTAATTCTATCAATCATTCGTTTTTAATTTTAAAGTTTTGTAATTCTATTTAACTTCGGGTTCAGCCACTTCGCCAAGCCCGAAATCGTTAGCGGCTATACTACATTCTCTATAACATAGCCTTCTGACATTTCGTTTATGACAACCTTCCCTGCATATTCGGTTTCAAAACTTATTCGTGTAATGTGCCCAGCAGGATTACCATCGTATATTTCAAAATCTTTGAGTTCCCTATCATCTTCATCGGTGTATAGGTTTATCAGGTCGGGGTTGTCGGCTCTAAAAAACTTTCTGACATCATCCCTGTTTTTAAACAGAAATGCTTTTTCACACCATACATCATTTTCAAAATCTCTATCTCGGTAAGCAATGAGTTGTTCCATAATTTGACCGTACAGCCGCTAACACCTGCTTTGCAAAAAAGGGGCAGAAGAATGTTAGTCAGCTTTTGTTTATAAATGAACTGTATCTAAGTGCTCTGCGAAGTGCAATAATCCCCTTCTTCGCAAAGCATTGTAACGTTATAGGGCATTTAGCGAGACCCCTCATTTAAATAAGAAATTAATTCTACTTTTGAAAAGTACAACCGTTTTGACCTTTTCTTTACAGGCAATTCTCCCTTAGAGCATTTGGAATAAAGTGTCGGAACTGTTAAGTGTAAAAATTCCGCAGCCTCTTGAATGGTCATTAAGACATCTTCAGGCGTTTCTTCCTTTTTGGTTTTGTCGTTTCTTAAACAAGCATTAACACAGTCAATTATTAGTGTTTCAAGCTCGTCTTTTGTCATTGAAATAAATACTTTTGTTTCCATTTTGATTAAATTAAAAACGCCCTATAACATTGCATACACAAAAGCGGGGGCGAAGTGCTAATATGTATGTTCGGGTTAAAGAAGCCCCGCATTCGTGTATGCTTTGCCGTTAGGCGCAAGTTTTATTTTAATTTTTTCCCACCGCACTTTGGTTTTTTCAAAACCATTAGGAAAAGAGAGTTGGTGCATTTTCATAGTTTGTTATTAAAATTTCAGTTCGCTTATTCATTAAGTTTTTTCGTTCCCCAAGTGTAATTATGTTCAACTTGTATTTGTCTGCAAGTCCGAGAACAAATGGTGTATCAAATTCACTAATCATAAATCGTATTCCTATTCCATTTAGTATCTCAAACAAGTCCGTAGTGTCCTACTCTGTAAATGAATGTTCAAATGTGTCATTCGTTCCAGTATAAGGATGGTCAGCGTAAATAAAACAATTCACTTTATCTAAATTCCCGTGAGGAAAGTTTAAGTTTTTAAGCAGTTCACGAAAATCTTTATTTAGAAATTTTGTGTTTCCCATCTGCTTAAAAGCATTATTGATTATACGGGCAAAATTTTCTTTGTCTTGCGTAAGTATATTTGTGCTAAATGTATTCATCAGTCCTCCAAATGATAGGTTTGTAAGGCATAAAAACCGCAATGCTTTTCGTAACGGTTCAGTTTCCTTATTCACTTTCCAATATTCAAATAAATGTTCGCTCAATGGAGTTTCCTCAATCAGTTCAATCAATTCTTTTGCATGGCTCTGAATAATTGTGTATAGATTAAATATTTCTCCATCCAAGTCGTTGCATATATTGTGTTTCGCTTTCGGTTTGCTGAAAAACATTCCACCACAGCCAAAAAATGGCTCAATATAAATGTCGTGCTTTGGAAAATATTGTTGTATTTTCATTGATATTTTTGCTTTACTTCCTAATCTTCTTAAAATCATAAAATTCCCACGCTAAAAA
>NZ_CALFIG010000168.1 GCF_937876455.1 uncultured Flavobacterium sp. | reverse complement strand
AATTAAAGATATGTTAATTAGGGTCTAATTTTATTAACAATTAAAGACTACATTTGACTCATTATAAACTAATTAAAATCTTTTATTATGCCAGAAATGCCAATTTATGAGTCGGTGCTTTTGAGAACATCATCAGCAAATGACGTGAAAAATTCGGGTGGAACTGTATCAATTACAGGGTTAAATCCAATTTTCAAAAATTTTATCACTAGCATTGTGCAAGTGAAGTACAGAGCAGAAGTTGTTCAAGTAGCGACTATCGGTTCAAATTCATATGTTCCAGCAGGAGCGACTTTGTACCAAGTAGCAGTATTTGACCCTAATCGTCGTATTAATGGCGCTAACGAGCAAATTAAGTATTACGGGTACACTACTCCAGATGACGTAACTACTTTAGGAGCTACAGCAGCATTACAACGCGAAGCTATTCATGCCAAAATTATTACTGCCATTAATGCTGATGCAACTAACTATTCAGTTGCAGTGACACTAGGAACAGGAACAGGATTTACCGTTACTGATGATGGTGGATACTACCCAGTTCACTCACAAACAATGACTCGTGTTATTTTCGTTAACACAGTATTGTGTACAAATGGATTTACAGCGGCTCCGACTATTTCAACTGCTGGTAACTTCTCGGTAGGTGTTGGTTCTAAACTTGCATCAGCAGTAGGTTCTGCTGATTGGATGAATGCTGGTAACTTAGTTTCAGGTTATCCTTTCCCAATGTATCCTAAAACCACTACTGGTCTTCCGGCAGTAAGCGGTCAAAACTATGATTTATTTGTAATTAACTCTTTAACTACAGCTCCAAATGAAACAGCTTCAGGACAGCAAGTAGCTTTAGTTAATCGAGTTCAGTCTATTTATGTAGATAACGGAACAGGTTCTTCAACTACAAACTTAACAGGATTTAAAACGTTTGAACGATCAATGTTACATGAGATTTTCAAAACATTTAATGGTGACAATCGTACAATTTATTTCCTTGGAGATACTGGTCCAACTTGCGGCGGATTAAATACTGGACTTCCTTCAGGAACATCTTTAGCTGAGAATTTTATCCAATTTGGAAATGGATTCTCTACTCATTATTATCCGTTAGGAACATCTACATTGGTAGCCTTAACGTCTACTAATGATGGTATTGGGATTGTATTAGATGCAACTGCTGGCAAGGGCGCTGAGCTTTCTGCTCCAACTTGGACTAATAGTTTGAAAAACTTCGTAGTTGGTCAAACAGCGGCAAGTATTTATTGTAAAGTAACTATTGATGACGTTTCTGGCTTGAATCCATTCTGGGTAGGTTTCCGTGTACAAGGAGCAGCCAATACTACTTATACCAGTTATACAGATTATGCGTTTGTTGGTTTAGGAAATGCAACTGGAGACATTTTTACTTCTTATAAAGTAAATAGTTCTGGTGCAGCAGTAGATACAACCCAAAATTGGGCGGATGCTGAAACACATACATTAGAAGTTCGCGTGGATATTAATGGAGCTGTAACATTCAAAATTGATGGATACGCACCTACTACAACCCAAGCGTTAACTTTTGATTCAGGAGACGTTATGATCCCAGTATTTGGTTACGGCTTACAAACCGCTGATATTGGAACTCCTTCAGTGTTAGAAGGTGCGTTTGTAACATCAAATAGCTGGAGAAGTTAATTCAATTTATTAATTTAAAAAGGCGGTGTAAAAGCCGCTTTTTTTATAAAATTTAAAAAACATGGCAATTTTATCACCATCAAGTACTCCGGGAAGAGTAAATATAAGCCCAACTAAAACAAGAGTTGGTAATTTTAATGACGCGGTTCAGGCAGACGAAGCCACTACTTACAGGCAGGTTTTTACAAATAGTAATCAAACTTTCTATGGAAGCAATACTTATTCTGGAGCTAACACGTTTTCAGGAAGCAATACATTCTCAGGAACTACACAGACTTTTTCGGGCGCTATTCGTTCTACTAGCACAACACAATCTACTAACTCAGGAACAGGAGCTATTAATACCGCAGGCGGTATTGGAGTAGCTAAAAACGCTACTATTGGAGGTATTCTTGTAACGTCTCAGGTAAGCGCTCAAAATCACACTGGAGTAGCTATTAATACTACAGCAGCAGGAACATTGGCGGTTGTAACTTCAGGCGTTGTGGCTGGTTTAATTACTTCTACATCAGCAGCAGCCGTAACAGTAACTTTAGATTCTGTAGCTAATATGGTAACAGCTTTTGCAACAGCAGGCGTTACTTTAGCGGCAGGGAGTCAAATTGAATTTATTATTGATAATTCAGCAGGAGCTAATACCGTTACTTTAGCGGTGGATGGAGGAGCTACAATTGCAACAGCAACTTCGGCAATCACTGGTGGAGCTACATTAACTGTTTCAACAGCTAATAAAATTGGTAAATTCAGTCTTTACTTGACTAGCGCAACAGCGGGAATTTTATCAAGGGTAATTTAATAACTTGTTAAAAACAACTATAAGGCGGTGGGTAAAAAAATCCACCGTTTTTATTTACATTTAAAGCAAATTACATACCATGACAGATTTACTTAGAAAAGTAATATTACTTCTTACAAATATCCTTAACGGACCAACTCTTCAAAATTTCAGAACTATTACAGCTAACGGCACGGGAGAGGTGGTTAAAGCAAAACCGGGGAAAGTTTATAGAATTAGTGCGATTAGTGGCGCGGCAAGTATTTGCTATGTGAAATTATATGACAAAGCAACCGCAGCTACAGCATCCGATACTCCAGTAGCTACATTTTCATTGGTTACGGCGGCGATAGGAGCTACACAAGTTCATAGTTTTGTTTTACCAACATATTTTTCAGCAGGAATTAGCGTAAGAGCAGTGACAGGTTTTGCTGACAATGATAATACAAATCCGGGAACAGCTCCGATTATTGAAATTCAATACGTTTAATTAAAAACTTAAAATTAAAAACAATGGCAAATCCAACAAAACAAGAAATTTTAGATCATTATACTAGTATTATAAACGGTCTTTTAGATGGTTATAGCTCCAATGAAGAAATTGGAGATGTAGACTTGGAGACAGTGAATGAAGGCGTTTATAACGGCATTAATACAGTTTGCCCTAATAAAGGGGTGGCTAGTATTAAATATGGAGCAACTGGCGGCGGATTGTGAGAATTTCGTTTCTAATAATATCTTTGTTGTTATGGTTGTGCAAATATCAAATTTGTGATTTTGTATATCCTGATAGTGATAAAGAGAGTATTGATAATTGGAATTTCTTAAGCACTGACATTCTTCATTTGACAGTATTGACTATTTTGTTAAGCATTAATAGTGATGAAAAATGGTTTAAAATAGTTTTATATATATTTATCGGATTTTCAAGTTCTGATGTGATAGATAGGTGGGTTTTCGGAATAACGAATTTTGTTTGGTCGGATATAATAATGATAACGATAGTATTATTAATTGCATACAGAAAACACATATATAATTATGTCCCACGATGACGTTGAAATATTAAAAACTAAAGTAGATAAGATTTTATTTTATCTACATAATGATGAAGGAACTGGAGAAAAAGGGCTTATAGCTCAAGTTAAAGTTTTGCAAAAAGACTTTAGTGAATTTGTTATTGCGTATAAAACTGAAAAGGCTATAAAAAAAGCCAAACTTGGGGTTATAGGGGCGATAGGTGGCGGTGTGGTTACTTTTCTAATATGGTTTGTAGAGCAAATAATTAAACATTTACATTTTTAATTAATATAGATGGAATTAATATTAGAGCGTAAAATATTCACAGATAATTCAACAATAGGAGAACTTTCTATTGATGGTGCTTTTAATTGTTTTATTCTTGAAGATAAGGTTCGCGAAAACGAGCCTAAAGTATTTGGCAAAACAGCTATCCCTTATGGTAAATATAAAGTTATTGTAACTAAATCTGCTAGATTTAGCAAACTCGCAGGACATGATGTTTATTTGCCACTATTGCTTAAGGTAGAGGGATATGAAGGGGTAAGAATTCATACAGGAAATCGACCTGAAGATACTGAAGGGTGTTTGCTTCCGGGGACAGCGTATGAAACAGATAAGGTTCTTAATTCAAGAACTGCATTTGTGAAATTAAATGAACTAATCAACGACACTCTAAAAAAAGGAGAAGAAGTTTGGATAACGATAAAAAAAACTAATTTATAATGGCTGGAATAGGAGAAAAAATATTAGGATTTATAAGTGGAAAAGTTGCCGAAAAAGGCGCTGGACTTGTAAAAGAAATTACAGGACTTGTGGATGAATCAAAGTTTTCGGCAGAAGAAAAGGCTGCCCATGAATTAAAAGTGATGGACGCGGTTAATAAGTATAATTTAGATGTATTATCAGAGGCTACCAAACAAGTTGTTAGTGAAGACTCAGCCGTCACTGATCGATGGAAGTCTGACATGGAGAGTGATAGCTGGATGAGTAAAAATACTCGTCCCCTAACCATGTTATCATTGCTTGGATTTACGTTTATTATAATCATTTTTGATTCATTAAATATAACGTTTGAAGTAAAAGAAAGTTATGTTAGTTTACTTGAAACTTTATTAATTACGGTTGTGGTGGCTTATTTTGGAAGTCGTGGAGTTGAAAAATATCAAACAATTCGCGCTAAGAAATAATGTCAATCACTCTAAAAAATATAGTAGACGATGTAAAAAACTTAGCCTCTAAGTTTCAAGTAACGGACGAGAGTAGGTTAAATAACGATTGGCTTCCATTAAAAATTAATGAAGTTCGTGGACAGTTAATAGTTAAACAATACGGCGATACTGATATTATTGACCCTGCATGGTTAACTGATTTATCAGCAGTTCAATTTCATAAAGTAAACATCTCAGACGATGTGAATGTAAGTTGGTGTAATGATTGTCCTGTTTCAAAAGCTTATATTCCCCAAGTAATTAATCTTCCAACAAAGAGTCCAAATCAAGATTTAGGGATTCAAATGATTATATCATTGTGTGGTAAGAATAATTATTCATATCGTTCGCTTGCCCAGTGGAGGCTTATTCCAAGCTCTCATCCTTATTCTAAATATCCTATTTATTCTCGAATAAATACTGCGTTATACGTAAATAGAAATGTGGAACAGTTAAGGGTAGTTGGGATATTGGCAGACCCTTCTGATGGTTATTATATTCAAAGTGAACCAATAGCAAGTGGAAGCATTGTTAGCGGCACTTCTTATATAGTTAAATTTGGATCAGTGACTTATAATTCAGCAACATATTCAGCTAACGATACATTTACAGGAACTTCGTGGACTACTTATACAGGTTCAGGAAAGGTTTATTTAGAAGACCAAGCTGTAGCGTATAGAGACACTTATCCTTATCCAGTAAGTGCGGACATGGCACGTCAAATTACTTTAGAGATTTTAAGTAAAGAATTTCAAGTAGAAAAAGGATTGATTGTTGATACAAGAAACGATAGTAAAGATGACGCTCAAAAGTCGTAATGTACACCAAAAGGCTAGGAGAAAATACGATATGGCTATCGTAACTGATAGGACTAAGAAGAAATTTAGAAAGAAGTTTAAAAAGAAAATAGATAGAAGTACAATAAGAAAGCTTTGGAAAGATTGGGTTGATATAATGATACTTGAGCCTTTGATTGAAAAAGGAGAAGTGATGTTGGATAAGAGATGTAAGCTTGAGGTAGTAGGGGTTCCAATACATATGAAAAAAGGAATAAAGAGTTTGGCTAGTAAAGGAATGAGTCCAATGAAAGAACCGAGAAAAGGATGGATTTACGATATAAGAATGATTGAGCCAAGATTTAAAAGTTTATTAATGTTTGATGCAAATAAGAAATTTAAAAAAGCATTAATAGATAAATTAGAGAATACGCATAAACACTATAGAAGAGAACATGTCAATTAATAAAATGATAAGCATGAAGACAGCCATAGTAAACGCTATGGAGCTTTGTGGTACAGAAGGTGCCAAAGACGAAATGGTATTTGCTAACTGGGGAGAGGAAGCTGAAAAAGAAATCGGCTCCCGTTATCAGTTTATTAAAAAAATCGCGGTGATTGATATTAATAATTGTTCAGCTTGTTTACCTAGTGATGCCGCTTATGTTCAACGCGCTTTACTTGGAGATTATGGATGTGATTGTACGGACTTATTCTATAGATGGTGTGGAGCAGCAGCTTTAAATAACGCTGATTTTGCTACTAACGCCGGACCTTCTTTTATAATCGTGGATGCTCCAGCAAATGATTCTAATTGGACTTCTAGCTGGTGGAATTATACAGTTCAATATGAGCTTCAGAACAACAAGATAGTTTTCTATAGTAATTTGGATGGTCAGAAAGTGACTGTACAGTATTTAGCTTATGATACAGACTGTGATGGGTTCTTGAATATTAATGAGAACCACGTCCGCGCTTTGACCTATTATATGTGCTGGATGTATAACTTAAGAAAGAAAAGAAAATCAAATGATGATTTCTATTCAGCTAATAAATACGAAGCAATGTGGGAAAGAGAATGCGCTAACGCAAGAGGAAAAGATAATGTTTTAACTGAAAGCCAAAGAGCTAATATTGTAGCAGAACTCCATGATCCGATTTCAGGAATTGGTTTGGCTACTGGAATGGTAGGAACTCTTGGTGGTTGGGGCTGGTGGAATAACGGATAAATATGGGAGATTTTGTAAATAGATTTGATAAGGGAATGACCTCTGATGTAAATGTATTATATCAGCCGGATGGAACTTATCGTTACATGAAGAATTGCCAGTTAATATCTCAGGATGGTAATAATTTCGTTGTGAAAGATTGCATGGGTAACACCCTTATGTTTGAGCTTAACATCCCCTATTTAGATTATGACGTAACCACTCCTGCAACGGCAACGTTTGAATTACCGCCGATGGCAATAGGAATGATTTCTTTTCCTAATAAATTGGTGGTGTTTCATACTAATAAAACAGATAGCAGTGGAGGATATGGAGAGATTGGAACTTTGAATTACGTTAATTACGGGCAAGGTATTTCGCCTCTCCCCGTTGCTAATAACGTGAATAACGGATACACTCCTATTTACGGACACAAAGACTTAGATTTTTCTCAAATGTTCCGAATTGAAGGTTTTGCTTATTCTGAAACTGAGGAAATTCAAAGGATTTATTGGACAGACAATCATAATGAACCAAGGGTATTAAATATTGCAGACCCTATTTTCTCGACTTATATTGCGCCAGCAGGACCATTAGTTGACAGAAAACAATATATGGTTCTTGAGGGAATAATAGAGTATCCTACTGGCGGTGGTGTTTATTATGCGCCCACAAATGGAACTGTTCCGCTTAACTTACCGTCAAATGTATTTACTGCAACCGCTCCAAATTTAAGCTTTACAGATGTTACGGTAGGCGCTACCGCGAAAGTTGTGGAATACTTCCCTTTACAGTTATTGAATTTCACTCCAAGCAGAAGCGTTGGAAATATTAAATTTAAGAATTTAGGTGCTGGTTCTGTTTATTGTGGAACTAAAATTTATTTTTACAGATTAAGCAAACCAAGTGAAGGTATTTATACAAGCTGGTCTTATGGTTCAGCTCCTATTCAGGTAGGTACTGACAATACGGTAACAGCTTCACCAGCTAATCCTTTCTTTGATTTTACGGGTGGTGGAAGCTCAACTACATTAGTTAACAGCCAAAGGTCGGTAGTAATTACTATTGATAATATAGACCAAGCGTTTACTAACATTGAAGTGGCAGTGGCGGAATTTGACCAAAGTTTAGAAGTGTCGCGAGTGATTAATGTGATAGCAAATGAAGCTATTACAGGCACGTCTATGGATATTACACATACTGGGTCGAATAACTTAGGAGAACTTACTATAAGTGATATTACATTGTTTCCTGCAAGTATTTTGAAGTGCAAAACAATGACAACTAATAAGAATTATATTCTTATTGGAAATATTGAGGAGAGAGCTGAATTTGAATTTGATATTTCTAACATAGCTTTTACTCAGATTCAGCATAAGATCAGAGCGCATCAAGGGGAATATGGAGCAGCAGGAACAGCTCAGGTGTGTGAGAATGTGATGAGTTATAATATATTTGGCTCAAACTCAAATGTAACTCCCGATGCTGGAGGTTTAGCGGCAAATAACCCAGCTTTAGTAAATGGGATACAGCCTTACACGGAATGGGTCGTAACTACAGGGGTTGCAACATATAACGGTACTGCATATGGTCCAGCACAAACAGCAGGGCAATTCTTTCGCGGAGTTCCAGCAGTTTATAACTGGGCTAATACTTCAGGAACGGCGGTTGTTTCTCCGGCGGTTTATAGAAATGGATACACGACTCAGAGTGGTGTTTTAAGACCGTATGGAACACGCTTCAATACAGCAGATACAAACCAGTGGAACTATAAGAATGCGGCAGTAGCAGCTCTTAAAAAAGGATATTGGAGCAATCAAACATATAGGTTTGGCATTTTGTTCTTTGATTTAAAAGGAAATCCTTTTTATGTAAGATGGATTGGTGACTTTGCATTTGATGATTGTATTTCAACTCCACTTACTCAATACGTTCAAGTTGATAGTTTAGGTGATTTTGATTGGTATTTAAATCAAAACGGCTTAAAAATTGATGGAATAGAAATTCCTTCAGATTTAATTGATAAAATTAGCGGGTTTAGTATTGTAAGAGCTGAGCGCGATAAAACTATTATGACTCAGGGACTTGTTCAGCAAGTAATGTATAACGCTCCAATTGCATACAATTTACCAAGTCCTTATATGGCTACCACAGCTCCAGTAGACCCTATTTATACTGGAGATAATGGAGCTATTCTTACATATGTGTGTCCTGATAATTTAGTGGCTTATCCTGTAGATAATTATATTACAGGCAGCAATCTTTCTTTATCGCATTGGGTTATTCCTAGAAACGTGTTTGGAGCAAGAATGA
>NZ_CALFIG010000167.1 GCF_937876455.1 uncultured Flavobacterium sp. | reverse complement strand
ACTCCAAAAAGTGTGAGACGGCACTAAACCGCTTCTTTAAAAACAAGTTGACTTATTCGCAATTATTCGATTATGTAGAGCAGAATTTACCAAAACAGTATCTCGATAAATTACCTGATTTGATACTAAAAAAATCGCTTAAAACTAACGAAAAAAGCCATGTGATTACCAGTGAAGAGACCGTAAAATATAGCTTTTTTGAATTTTAAATTATAACCAATGCCAGTATTTAAGAAAGAGAAATCAAAGATTAAAATGGTAATTCTAACCAAAGGCAGGGATGATAACGTGGTTTGGCACTCGCCTATAAATCAGAACAACAGAGACAATGAGGCAATAATCAAGAGTATGCTCAACCGCCTTAAAAGGAAAGAACTCTTTAACCGGACTAATGTCGTCCAGTTCTATGAAAATAATTTGTTAATCGCAGAATTTAAGTATTGATATGAAGATAGTTTTAAAGAAAATAAAAAAGGAAAACGTTGTTATTATCCAGTCGGAACTTTTAAAGTTTATCCGCCACAAAGTAGATAATATTTCCAATTGCAATGATTATGAAAAGTATTGCAATGACATCATTGTTATAGATGTACTCCAAAGTATGTTCTACACTTTCAGAACCAAGATTGAAAACCCTAAAAAGGTTTCAAATATTTCATTTACTCCATCACAAGCAGTAATACTTCTTTTCTGTTGTCAATGGAAAAGAAATGACAGAACAGAAGAGCAAAAATTCACCATGCAAACTATATCCGATTTGTTGCATGAAAAACTAATAAATATTTAAACTATGAACTTTGTAAACCGCCTTAAATTAGTTCGATACAACTTGTTTGCATTACTTGTATGCTTTGCAATTATCCTTACTGCACCATTGCAATTTTTGGATTTTATTATACTGGGAAAAAACAGGATTTTAAAGTTTTCGGAATCCTATGTTTTCAGAACATTATTTAAAATAAATGATTTAAAAGTTAAAGAACAAACCGACTATAAAAATGAATAAAAACATCAAAAAACCGCTTCCTCACTCTGCAACAAAATCGGAATTGGTTGAGATGTATTGTGACCAGTTTAGTGAGACCAAAATCAGAAAGCAAATCAATGAAATCCTAAAGGAGAAAAATATATCAAAAGACACCAAAATAATACCGCATTTGGAGTTTATGGAGTTCGTAGAAACCTATGGATTGCCTAAAGGATATTATCTTGATGATAGTAGTTAGTGCAATTTAATTGCAATGATATTCTAAAATCATTGCAATAATACCTTAGCATACCTTTCAATACCGTGCCGTACTTAAAAAATCATTGTAATACCTTACTATACCTCGCTTTACCTAAAGGCGAGGTTTTTTTATTTCAAACATTTGCATCAGAAAGTTACAGGATTTAGAAATGACAAAGGAAGAGATTAACGTAATTCTAAAGCGCAGGATAAAAAACGGAGACGAGTTTAATCATTTAATCGAAAAGCCGAAAAACCAAAAAGTAAAGCTTGCAACAGGAGATACTTTTTATTCGGTTCGGGTAATGAGAGATTGGGCAAAGGCTTATTACAAGCAAGTAGCCAAACTTTCACAAGTTTTAAGAGGGAAAACCATCGAAGAGACCTGCAACAAGATACATTATTTTCTCTTCTATGATATTCAATATCAGGCTGACGGAGTAACGCAAAATATAAGAAGCCCCGCTAATAGTTGGTTCAACAGAAGAGAGGGAATTGATTGTAAAAGCTACTCGATTTTTGCCAGTTGCATACTTCTCAACTTAGGGATTAAGCATTACATCAGGCAGATAAAACAGCCAAATTTCAATCCGAAGCAGTACACCCATGTTTACGTTGTAGTGCCAAAAAATCAAGTAAGTGGAAAACTGGATGATGGGCATTTTGTAATTGATGGAACAGTACAAAGTAACAGAGAACCAAAGTACACAAGTAAAGAAGATGTTTTTATGAGTTTAAAACTGCCACATATAGGGCTTAATTGCCCCGCACCAAAGAAGAAAGGTTGGTATGTAACAAAGAAACCCTGTCAAAAGGCGTATGAGTTATATGATTTCGCCCGAAGTGCCGAACAAGCAAAAAATATGCTAAAGTCATTGGGTACAGATGCCATTGCTCACAAATCAAATAGCGAGGGCGGAGCTTACAATATCTATGTAAAAAGCAATAGTGTTTACGGTAGCAAAAGAGGGCTTAAAGGAGCATCAAAAAAATCAAGTTCCACTAGAGGAAGATTTCCTTTTTAAACAATAAGAGTATGATAATATTAGAAGAACAAGCAGGTTTAAACGCAGGTTTAAACAGAGGGCTTAAAATCGGCAGGATGCTTAAAAAAAACGTAAGACTAAAAAACGTTTCTATTAAAAATGCCATCAAAGTAGGCAAAGTTGCTATTCCGTTAGCCACTACCGCAATGAGTTTCATTCCGGGCGGAGGAATTGCAGGTAAAATTCTTGACAGTAAGGTTGGTAAAGTCCTAACCAAATTTAAAAACAGTAAAGCTGTAAAGTTCGCAACTAAAATTGGGAATAGTAAGGTTGGAAAGTTTGCAATTAACAACGTGGTAAAGCCAACAATCAAAAACGCAATTTCTGGTGGAGGTTCACAAGAAGTTTACGATGATGCTCAAGGCGGAGAAGTGATGCAAAATGCTACCCCAACACCACAGCAATTGGAAACTATTGCACAGGTTAAAGGAGTTCCTGCCGACACTTTGGCAACCGATACGCAAGTAAATGAAGCTTTGCCAAATGATGCCCAATTAGAGACCATTTCAAAGGTCAAGGATATTCCAGTAGATAACCTAAAAGAAGAAGTTGCCACTCAAAAGGAAATGGCAAAAAATGAAACAGCAAACCCAATTGACAAACCCAATTATACTATTCCAATAGTTATCGGTGTAGGGGCTTTGGGAGCAGTTTTACTAGCAACAAGTTCAAAAAGTAATTAATAAAAACAAAAATGAAACAGGAGTTAATAACAATTAGTTCTGCCGTTGCTGTAGGCGCACTCTCAAGAGGACTTACAGGCACAATGACAGAGACATCATCAAACACGGTAAAAGGTGTTGTAAATGGTGTAGTAGCTGTCGGAGCAGGATTCTTGGCAGTAAAGGTAAAAGGGAGTGATAGTAAAAGTTCCTTAATGAGAGGTTCGGCAATAGGTGTTTCCATTGCTCACGGTTTAGAACTGGTAAAGAACATTTTTTCATCTGAAACCATCGCCTCAAAGCTAAGTTCGGATAGCGCAATGGGAAGATTTATGCAAAAAGCAGTAGGTCTTTCAGGAGCAGTAAACGGTCTAAATGGCTATATCGATGCCTATGGTAATTACCATGAAGACGGATTGGGCGGTTACATTGATGTAAACGGCAATTATGTTGAAAACGGTTTAAACGGATATGATGATGAAGACGGATTAGGCGGTTATATCGATGCAAGTGGAAACTATGTTGAAGATGGTCTAGGTGCTTATGAAGATGAAGATGGTTTAGGAGCCTACATCGATGAAGATGGCAATTACATAATGTAAACCCAAAAAGAAAAGTAAAATTTAATTCAAACAAAAAAATGGAAAATAGAAATCCACAATTGCAAAGAGCAATCAAAGTTTTAGGTGCGAGACAACGCCAACACGCACAAGCTGTGCGACCACAGGCAACCAAATTAGTAGATAAAACTTTCTACTTGAATGTAAAGGTTGACGGTATGAGCGGGATTAACCAATTGGTTGATGCCAATACCAAAAAATTAGTTGGAGTTACCAACTTTGACGGAAACCTTTTAAACTCTGGGCGTGATGTTGTCATTGATTCTGTCCGCACCTTGTTTACCTCTGACGGAACAGATGTAACAAATGCCAACTGGCAAAATTCGGAAAGAATACCAGCACAATTGCAAAATGCTGATTTGAGACTTATCCAAACCAATGATATGCTTATTGATTTGCCGATGACGGATACTCAAAACTTCAAGCAGGACGACCACAGACCAATTGCAACTACTCCGCTTTTAAGAGCAAAAGAAGAGTTCAAATTGGAGTTGGAATTTCCAAAAGGGGTTACAATTCCAACAGGAAAACCGCTTTTTATGCGATTGGAGTTCAGAGTAACAGAAGCAAAAAAATAGTATTTCAAAACTCAAAAAGCCATAGTTCTAGGGCTATGGCTTTTAAATCCCAAAAGAAATGAGACAAATTCAATACGTTGTTAAGGCACTAATTAAACCAGGAGAAACTGATACATCGGTAAACTTTAAACTGCCTACAGGCTTTACTACAGGTGCAGCACTTTATACCAATGGAGTTGAGAAACAAGCAAACGCAATGGCATCTGTCGAAATGAAAGACGATAACAGCATTGCAATTATTCCATCGGTGCATATTGACAACTGGAGACAGTCAAACGGTGGCGAATATGAGAAGAGTTTTAAGCCTTTAAATTTTGATACTGGCAACAAAGATTACACTCTGATTTTCACACTAGAGGACAAACTGGAATCAGAGAGACCGCTAAAATTTCATGTAGTGTTCCTGTATAATAATAACGTTAAAAAAATGTAGCAATGTTTGTAGAATCGGCTTTTATAACAAGAGAATTTAGAGAAGAGCAAATCCCAGTTTTAGAGAATGTTACTTCACTTTGCGTTGTCAATAAAGGCACAAGCATAGCACAGGTTAACGGAGTTCTGATATACCCAACCCAAAAACAAATTTTAGTTGTGCCTGATGGTACTTATTCAAAAGTGCAATTAGAGGTAATCTACACAGATACCAATAACAGCAAAAAGGGCTACACCCCAAAAAACAAAATACTACTTATCTACAAGAAACTAATTTAAAATGGAGCAATTAGATGATTTGATGGATAAACTCAACAGCGACAAGTTTTGTGCTGTAACGGTTTATGACAGGGATACTTCCAAGCCGATTTTTCGCAATGTAACCCACGAGCAAATAAAAAATGAATATGGTACAGCCGAAGAGTTTTTCGAGAAAGTTTTTGCCGATGGTTACAAAAAGCTAACCCTACAGGAGAAACGCAAAAATGGAGCAAATGCCTTTAAAATGGAGGGAGACCCTTTCGATGTGAGTTTTGGAAAATCAAATGAACCAGAGGAAAAACCAATTGCCAAAAGAAAGAAGAAAAAGAAAATGAAAAGCGGACTTATGGGATTGGGTATGACAGAGATTTTTGATTTAAAACTCCAAGCATACGACCGAGCAGAACTCGCAAGAAAGCTAGAGGAATCAGAAAGGGAAAATAAAGAACTCAAAGCTAAAAACGACCTGCTGAATGAAGAGAAGTTGCAAAGACGGTACACGAAAGAGAGTAACGACAGTTTAAATAATATGCTTTTAGGTGTTGTTAAGCAAGCCCCGATAATTTTAAAAGGATTGGGATTTAATGTACCAGTTGAAGCAAATGGTTTGGGAGTTGCCTCGACAGATGAAGCAGAAAACGAAACTTATTCAGAGGTTAAAAAATCGTTTTTGGAAATCATAAAAACCCTTGATGATGATACCATAACACTTTTACAAGTCATCTATCAAAAAATCAATGAGAATACCGAAAACAATGTTTTCTCACAAGAGTTATTTCAATTATTACAACAACATCAAATGCTAGTATAATGAGCGCATTAACCATAAAAACAAAGGAAACAAACCCTTTCAAATTGCAGAAAAAAGCAAAATTGATTGAAACCCTAGCCGATTTAGATAATGAGGTTTTAGAGAAGTTGGTAGAACTTAAAAACTCTCAAAAAGCAATTGCAATGGTAACTAATGCCGAGAGTTGGCAAACAATAAAAGAGTTCATAATGTAGGTAGTGTTGGAGTAGCTTGTCTGTAAGCTCCATTTACAGGCAAGTGAAACAACAATAAAGAAATAGCTGTAACAATTGCTCCAATTTAAGAAAGTAAAGATGAAACGGGAGTAGTAAGATTAAGCGGATTACTGGGGCAACCCTTTATGAAACTTAAAATGAACTTCCCGAAGTAAAAATGAAATTGGGAGCAGTCGCTACAGCCAACAACTGAAGACAATGAAAAAACAAGGTTTACACAATCCCGCAGTTATGGCAGTAGCTTCTTCCCCACAAGGGCAAAAGGCAATCGCCAATACGCTTGACAATGCCAATGCTACAGTAAATGCAACGGCTTCAATTGTAAAGGGTGTACTTAAAACAGGCTTTTTTCTTGGGGTTGGATATTTTGTTTACAAGAAGATTTTTAACGGTTTTTCCAAATTAAGTGAGGACAGACGAGAAAAGCCAAGTAATATTTCTACTGGAATGGCAAAGAATAAAGCGGAAGCCATTTTTAGCGCAATGTATGGTTTTGGAAATGGGTTTAAATCTGTAAAACAAAATCTGATGGGAGTTAATCACAATGGATTCATTAGGATTTACAACGAGTTTGGGCAGAGAAAAGGTATTAATCCCTTATCAAAGAAAATGACAATGATAGAATGGTTTGCAGACCAGTTTAACCCTAGCGAGCTTATGGAATTACGCTTTTTAATACCTCACTTTTTTTAAAATGGAAAGCACAAAAATTATCCCTGTAACCATAGGACTTGCAGGATTGGGAATAATGCTTTTAGCAGTTTCTCAAACCAGTAAAAATAAAAAGGCAGGAGCGTATTTGGATGCGAGTTTAATGGATTCGAGTTTCAATGCTAAAGAAGTTGCCACAATGCTTTTCAATGCAATGAAAGAAGCCAATTTCACCAACACCGAAAAGCGTAAAACCATTTTCACGGCATTAACTGGAGTAACTGAAGCCCAATTTTCAAAAGTGATTACAGCCTTTGGAAATAGATATTATAACACCCTAACAGGTAACACTTATTTCGCTCTTTGGCAAACTCCGACAAAGCACCCTTTAAAGGTTTGGCTCAAAGAGGAATTAAGTACAGAAGATTATCAATTATTAAAATCAAATTATCCAAAACAATTATAAAAATGACCACAGAAGATAAATTATGGATTGGAGGCGGTATAGCCCTAGCGGTAGGTGGTGGTATCTATTATTTTGTTCAAAAAGGTAATGAGAAACAGCAGGAATACATCGAAGAACCAATTGAGCCTGTAGCACCTGTAAAAACTCCAACATTGGCTACCAATCCAATAAAGCCACAAACACCAGTAAAACCACAAGCACCAGTTAAAGCACCAGTAATAGCTGATAGTTTTAGATACAGTATTGGTCAGGAAGTAATGGCAACAGGATTTTATGGTACAAAAACCTATGATGCTAGAAAAATGGCTGACGGGAATTATATCAGTGAGGGAATCCGAAAAGCCACTTTTAAAAAAGGAGATAAAATCGGTACTATCATTTGGGTTGGTTTAAGACCTGACGGAACGTATCGCTATGTAGTGCAAAGAAACGGCGCATTGCTCAATGATATTTATTGGATTGCTGACCAAGATGTTATAAAACCAGTAGGTAAAATTTTCCCAACAATTCCATCAGTTAGTTCATCAAATGCTTCGGGAGTAGATAAAAGCAAACTCTTGAAAAAAGGAAGTAAAGGGCTTGAAGTAAGAGCCTTGCAAACACTACTTAAAATCAAGGTTGATGGAGATTTCGGGCGTAATACTGAAAACGCACTATTCACCCAAAAAGGGGTTAAACAAATCAAACTAAAAGACTTTTAATATGAGTACAAGCGGAGCATTATGGCTTTCACTAGCCGTAGCAGGAATTTTAGTTGTTGCCACTATGGATAATGAGAAAGCACCTGAAATTAAAGAGACAGAGAACAAGCCAATTAAAGAACCCAAAAAAGTAGTATTGTAATGGAATTTTTACTGACAAACAGCATCACTTTTTTAAGCATTTTTAAAAAATATGCTATCAATACTCCAAGACGGATTGCGCATTTTTTGGCACAAATCCACGAGGAAAGCGGAGGATTTATAAAGTTTACAGAAAGTTTGAATTACACTCCACAGGGGCTAATTAAAACTTTCGGAACTAATCAGATTTCGGTTGCACAGGCTAACCAATACGGCAGAACAGCAAAACAAAAAGCTAATCAACAAGCCATTGCAAATATTGTTTACGGAGGAAATTGGGGAAGAATAAATTTAGGGAATACCCAAGTTGGCGATGGTTGGCGATTTAGAGGGCGTGGACTTATTCAACTCACAGGAAGAGCCAACTACAAAGCCTATAAAGATTATTCCGGGCATGATGTAATTGCAAATCCCGATTTAGCATCAAGACCCGATATAGCTATTGATATAGCAGGTTGGTTTTGGTCGGTCAGATTCAAGCTCAACCCGATTGCAGATAAAAACAACATCAATTCCATAACCGAAAAGATAAACGGTGGCTTAACCAATTTAGAGGAAAGAGTTAAACAACTCAATTATTATATCTCTGTTGATACAATGGGGATATTAAAAAAAAAATGTCAAGACAGCACTCTTACATAATCCCTATTACAATTTTTGGTCTGGGCTTTTCAATCTTAATCAGTAAACTATACAAGCAATGACAAAACAACAAATATGGGAATGGTTAACCAATCATTCCAAACAATTAATGGATTTTCTATTATTCCTTTTGCTCGTGAGTATGGGGGCATTTGTGAAAATAGTAAAACAAGTGAGACAGGGAGCAAAAGCCTCTTGGAAATGGTTTTTAGCCGAAGCAATTGTATCATTTTTTGTTGCTCTCTTGGTGTATGGCTTCTTTGACCAGTTCCTGCACACTAGCAAACTTTTTACTTATGTGGTTTGTGCTTGGTGCGGTTCATTTTCAACCATTTTCCATAAAAGGATGGAAGATTTGTTAGGGGCAATTTTTGATAAGCTAAAACAATTGATAAGTGAAAAGACAACTCTTTAACAAATTGGTGGTAATCGCCAGTATGTATTGGGGGGTTGATTTTATCCAATTTCTTGACGCAGGCGAAATGTTATTCTTTACTCTAAAATCGACTTTTAAAAAAAACAATAATGAAACAGACAATCAATAAATCATTTGCAATCTCACTTTTACTGGTGCTACTTTCTTTGTTTTTTATCGGCTGTTCTTCAGCTAAAAAATACAAAGAGGAAAACACACTTCTCAAAAGTGAAATTCAAAGAAGAGACAGCCTCAGAAATGTAATCATTAATCAGGCAATCGATGACAAATTAATTACTCCAGTTATTCAAAGCAATACAGGAAACCGTGAAATTGATAGTTTGGTAAATGCAAAGATTGATGAAATTTTATCAAAGCTTAATACTTCAAAAAAATCAGGAGACAACAGCTATAAACTTGAGTTTAACAAACTAGCCAAACAATTAGAGTTTTACTCTAAAATGGCACAGACCAAAAATGAAAATACCACTACCAAAACGGCAAATGATAAAACTATCATTAGGGTAAAAAAGATTCCGATTGAGATTGAAAAGCCTTTATCAAAACTGGAGAAGTTTTTAATGGTTTTGGGAATTGCAACACTTCTTTTCATTGGGTTTAAAACGGTTGTATTTATTAGAAACAAAACAAGTTTATGGGTATAAGAGCAAAGCATATTGTTATTGCTGGCGCATTGGTGGGCGTTGGTGTACTATGGTACAAAAACAAGGTAAATAAATGGAAAGAAACAATGGGAAAACTCAAAGCGTTGCCGACTGGCTTTAGAAATTTTGACATCAATTTCAAAAGAATGAGGTTCAATTTAGATGTAACTCTTTTTAATCCCACAAAGGATAATTTCAGCCCTGATGGTGTTATTGCAGTTGTTAAGAGAATTGTACTGAAAGACAAAACAGCCAAACAAATTGCAACCATTACGGTAAATAAATCTTTTGTTTCAGTTCCCGCCAATGGCAAGTTTCTTTTAAAGGATTTGGTAGTTGAGATTCCAATATTGGAGAACCTTTCCAATATGCAAAGCCTGGTAAAAATTACAGGAATAAAAGACATTCAAATTGAAACCATTTTAGGGGTTTTAGGTAAAGAATATTCAATAATTCAATAGTATGGATTTAGTACAATCATTCAATAATCTCAACGGAAAGCAAGTTTCCCGAAGCGCACTAAAAAAGCTACTGGCTAGAGCCAAAAGGCAAAATCATACGCTTATTTCAAAACGCATCACAAACGTTTTAAGACAGAATAACGATTCAGTTTTTGAAATAGAAATAAACGACTTTATTACTGAATTAGGATTAAGTGGCGCAGAGCAAAGTATCATTTTACCTACTTTGGAATATCAATCAGAACCCGATTCAGATGGTGGTTTAAATGGTGTTTCTCCCGATGATATTTACAGTTATATCACGGACTTAATTATAAATACCATTGAAAAGGTTGGGCATTTGCCTTGGCAAAAAGACTGGGTTGGTTCGGGAGCTGACGGAACAGCCAAAAATTATGTAAGTAAGAAAGAATATACTGGAGCAAATTTCCTGTTGAATTTCGATATAAAATTTGATGAAGAGGGCAAAGGATATTTAGTGCCGATTAAATTTATACAGCCGTACTATTTAACCTTTAACCAAATCAAAGATGCTAACGCATCACTCAAAAAAGACAGCAAGGCAAGACGTGTTATTTATTACACCATGATTTTTAATTATGATGATGGAACGCTAAAATTCAAAACCACCGACAAGGCAAAGTTTACAGAGTTTGTAAAAACTCACGGATTAACCAAAGATGATTTGAAAGAGCATTTAGTGAAAATCCCAGTAATTAAATATTACAATGTTTTCAGAGCCGATGATTGTACAGGGTTAAAGTTTCCGAGTGATAAAATTGATAGTAAAAAGGTCAATCCGATTGAGCAAGCGCAGTTACTGATTGACGGGTATAAAAACCCACCTATTTATACTTTTGTTGGGGATAAAGCCTATTATCAACCTGCCACCGATACGCTCAATATGCCTAAAATAAATGCTTTTAACAAAGAGGCATCTTATTACTGTACTTTCTTTCACGAGCTAACACACTCGACAGGTGCAAAAAAGCGATTGGATAGAGATTTTTCAGGAAAGTTTGGAAGTAAGAGTTATGCTTATGAAGAACTTATTGCAGAACTAGGAGCAGTATTTTTATGTTCAGAGGCAGGCATTTTATTTCAGACCAAAGAGAACTCGGCAAAGTATCTTAAAAGTTGGAATAAGGTTTTAGTGAGTGAATTAGAAAACGATAACCGTTTTTTCCTCAAAGCTTCGGCACAATCTCAAAAGGCAGTCAATTACATTTTAAATAGAAACACCGACAGCGAGAATGAGCAAGAAGAAGAGAAGAAAGAAGAGCCAACCAAGAAAGTAGCTGTAAAAACTCCAGTAAAGAGACCCACAAAAAGTAAAGTTAAAAGCAAAACCAAACAGGGGGAGCAATTGGATTTATTTGCAGGATTGGGAGCAAAAGCCAAAAACAAAAAAGCTACTGAAGTGAAGAAAAAAAGAGTTGTGCCGGCAAAAAAAAAAAAAACAACTAGGGTAAGCACAAGACAACCCAATTTGGATCAGAATAAAAGTCTAAATCAATTAGAAAAATTAGGCTTTGTTTCAGCAGGTACTGCACCAAAAGAAGCCAAAGATGTTTTTGTACTTGATGGAGAGATTGGAAAGTTTTTGCAAAAGCAACAACCACACAAGGCTCTTATCCTGATTAAAGGGAATAAGCACAGTTCAAAATCACAGTTGGCCATGCAGATTGCTAATGCCTTTGGAGAACAACAAACACCAGTTGCATATATTGATTACGAGCAAGGCGGGATTGAAAGTAAAGACACGCTAGACAGTATTAATCGAAATACGAGCGAGAAAGGCAGAAAGTACATAGCTATAAAAGGTTATTTAGAAAAACCTTTTGAAGAATTGCAGGACTTCTGTAAAGTGGTTAAAGTCATCATTGCGGATTCGGTTACAGATTTAAAAATTACAGCCGACCAACTGAATTATTTAAGAACCACTTACCCAAAAGTAATTTGGTGCTTTATATCTCAAGTCAAAGAAAATGGGGCAATGTATGGCGGTAATAAGATGGCACACAATCCAACTTCTGTAATTCATTGTTCATCGCATCAAGACCCAAAACAAAGGTTTGCAACCCTTGAAAAAAACAGAGGCAACGACCTCACTTTAAAATACTCGATGTATTATAAGAAAGTAGTTAGCGAGCAATCAGAACAAAAGAGCAAAAGAAAATTATCATTTAAAGTTAAATAATCAAAATTCAAAATCATGGTAGCGAAAAAAACAAAAACGAAAGGCAAAAAAAGAATCTCCGCAAAGAAGCTTTGTAGTGGAGTAATCAAAAGAGAGGGTGTAAAAAAAGACGGAACTCTGAAAAAAGGTTATCGATATGTTAAGGGCGGTAAAGTAGTTAAAGCTAAATCGAAGAAGTAAATAGATTGTTCTAAAAAAAAAGCTCCATTTTCATGGAGCTTGATTTTTTTATAAAGACCTTTCAGATTAAAAATTCTGTCTTTCGACCTATCAAATTCTTTATCCTGTCTTTCTATAGAACAAAATTAGTTAAATATCTTTTGGTTCGACATAAATACTTATTGTATTAATTTATGTTAAAATGTTTTTTAATAATTAAAATCTATTTTCTATCAAAGCTATGTAATTGCTGATATGTACCTTTAACCATTTGATGTAATATAGTTTTGTCATGATGTAACTGTATTATATATTGACCTTCTCTAATGCGGAATGCTTTATTTGTCATAGCAGTCCAAACAGTTATTTCATATGTATCAACATCTAAAAAATGATATTCAACAGCTACATTTAAAAAATCTTCTACAGCATCAACTAAATCCTGTAAAACTATCCTGGTACTTTTAGGAGGTGCAAAAGGAGGAAAGTTTACAATTTTACCATACTTCAATGAATAATTGATAACATGATTAAATGTATTATCAATTAACTCTAGCACAACATCAATTTCTATACCATCACGAGCACCATTATCATCCCCATGCTGAACTCTAATATTATAATGCTTATCCGCCCAAACATCAGAATTAAATAATGCAGGTTTAACAACTATTCTTCTAGCATTTTTCGAGCAACAATTTTCTGTATATTGATGTGGGTCAATAATATTTTCTTTAGGTATTCTTGGTCTATCTCCTGCCATTTAAAAATGAAAAATTTAAGGGGACAATAGTAGTAAAAATTGAGGAAAATTCAAACTTTAGAAGTAATCAAATTTGTTTGAAAATAATATTAAAATTTAAAAAGTTCTATTATTTCAACTCCAAGAGCATCAGATATTAATTTTAGATTTGATAGTGATGTATTGACTACTCCTCTTTCAATTCTACTAATCATGTTATTAAAAATAGGTCTTCCGGGAATTTTGGCAGATTGTTTTTCAACTAACTCCTCAACAATGGTCAAGCCTTCTCTCTTGGCTAATGAGCGTAATTCGTCAAGTTGCCCCTCGATAGATTGCACTTGTTTATCCTCCACATCTGTAGACTTGCGAGCATAAATAAAGAATCTTTGTTGATTTGGATTATTTACAATATTGCTCATGCAATATTATTTATACGCCCGTAAATAATCCGTATCAAGACATCAAATAATATCAATCTGTGTTAAATACGCTGTGCTGTTTTGTCCGAGGGGATGGGCAAAAGTCGTGGTCATCGCTTCGCTCGACCCCGACAGGTCGGGATCGAGGGTCCGCTTGCGGTCGAGGATCGTGCCCAGGTCGGTGGCGTGATAGCCGACTTCGCCGTCGCGCTTCACCAGGATGATGGGCGGCATCTCTTTCTTGTCGCTGTCGCGGGCGACGCGGATGATGGTGGCGCCGTCGTCGACCTCCGAAATGCCGCGCGCCTTCAGGTCGGCCACGATCTCGGGGATCAGTTCATTGGCGTCGCTCTCCCCTTTCCAGAGGTCGAACGCCACGCCGAGCGACGCACATTCGCGCTCCAGCCCCACCCGCGTCACGTCGCAGAAATGCCGCCACAGCGCGCGATAACCGGCCCGGCCCGCCTGCAGCTCGGCTGTCGCCTTGCGGTCCTCGTCGCGCCGCGCCTCGTCCGACTTCGACTTGGCGCTCGCCTGCGGATAGAGCCGCCCGAGATCATCCATCGTCACCGGGCTCGTCTCCGGGTATGGCCCCGTGAACGCAGCATCGAAGTACGGCAGGCCCGGCAGATCGGAAGAGCACA
>NZ_CALFIG010000166.1 GCF_937876455.1 uncultured Flavobacterium sp. | reverse complement strand
GTTTTGAAGCACAATTAGCACTTTCTGAAAGAGGTGATGATGAAGCTATGTTTATCGACCAAGATTTCTTAAGAGCTTTAGAATATGGTATGCCTCCAACTTCTGGTTTAGGGATAGGTATGGATCGTTTAATTATGTTTTTAACCAATAATGCTTCTATTCAAGAAGTATTGTTCTTCCCGCAAATGCGACCAGAGAAAAAACAAATAGAGTTAAGTGAGGATGAAAAATTAATCATTGGTTTGTTAAAAGCTGAAAACAATCAAGCTTTAGTAACTTTAAAAGAAAAAACAGGTTTAAGTGGTAAGAAATGGGATGCTGCAATGAAAGGATTAGCAAAACATGGCTTAACCAAAGTTGTAGTTGAAGGAGATAATAAAACTGTAGTTTTAAATTAATATTCAATAAAAAAGCTGTCTTTTTAGACAGCTTTTTTATTACTATTCAAAAACAAATTAGAATCTTAAACCAAATAGAACGCCGTCTCCTCTAAATCCGCCTTGATAACTTCTTACGTATTCTACTCTAAATAATTTGAATTTACCAAATCCTAAACGATCTAAGCCTACAGAAACTTCTTGATAAGGTTTAGAATTCGAAAGATTTAGTTGATGAAATCCTCCAACAATATTAACAGCTAATTTATTGATTAATGGTATTTTATTACTGATAAACCCATTGTCATTGTACAAAACATGTGTTTCTACAAATTGATTATTTGTGGAGTGCGAATAATAAGGCAATAAATTAAAACTAGACAAACTACCATCAAGCTTAACATGTGTTTGATTGCCATTAAAATGTTTGTAATCTACAAAAGAAATAGCCGAAGCATTAAAAAATTTCCCGCCTTTTATAGAAGATGTAATTTCGCCCTTGTTACTCAAATTAGTCGTATAAGACACTTTTGCCTCTACATAATCAAATGCATAATTTTTTGAACTCCCCGAAAAGCCTTTTTCATAATTCACTTGTAACACAGGGAACTTGCCATCGTTTATATTTAGTTTACCATCAGGGCGGGTAATATATTTTTGACCAAAAACAAATCTTGCCCCAAGGTTAAATTTTAATAAATGATGCGTTGTTATTGCCGCCACATCTTCGACATTAGGCAGTAAAGGATTGTTTGAAGAGTAAGCATCACTAGATTTAATGAGCGTATAATCTGTTGTGTTAAATAAAGGCTTTCTGTTTTCATAGGCGAATTTAGCATTCAGAAAAACACCATTAACAACTTCTCTTCCTGCACTAATTTCGGCAAATTCTTTTTCATATACTTTCATGAAATTATTTTTAAAAAATAAAGTACTCACTGTATTTACCATCCCTCCAATAGGTTCTTCCCTATTAAATTGAGCCACTTTATTTCCTCCTGCTACACGAATATACAAATCGTTTGTATTATTGAATTTGTGATAAAAACTGACTGTTGGACGTAATCTTAAATCAGAAAAACCATATTCGAAATCTGTTCCTATACGTGTTGTTTTTTGTTTTTCTTCGTTATACTTTGAAAAATAAAACCCTGAACTAATGTGATACCCCTGAACAGTGTTAAAATTTAAAGAAGCCAAATTGAAAAGACCTTGATATGTAAAACTTGATTTTTTAAACGAATTTTTATACGTATAACCCGTAATAAGTTTTAGCAATTTAAATTTATTTGTTTTAGCATCAATAGAATCTAAATATACTTTTGAACTTCTAACTTTAAATACACTGTCTTTTTTAATGTAATTTGACGATTCTTCTTCAGTTAAGGGAACAGGCCTATTGCTATCCCAAAACGTTGCCTCTTTTTTATTGGCATTTGCAGCTATTGTAACGACTTCTCTTGAAAATGTTTTTTTATCAAAAGTTTCTTTGAATACATAATCGCTAAATACATGCGTAAATTTTCCATTGAATTTTATACCAAAAAAACCAGCTTGAAAATCAAAAGATTGCAAGTTTTTTACCCACAATTTAGTTTCGGGGTTAAAATTATAATTTTGCACCAATTTTAAGGTTTCTAAAAATTCATTTTGTGAACGATATCCTTTTATATCTAAATCTATAGCATACAATGCCCAAGAATCTTCTACAACATAAATAAACCCTTCAAAAACAGGTTCTTTATCCATTTTTGGAGTTACTTGAATTTTAGTAACAAAATTACCATACGCATCATAAAACGTGTCCACTAATTTAAATTTGTAGTATGCAAAAGCATTTGACGCAATGGGCGAAATCATAGGCACGTTAAAAGAAATTGTATTTTGATAAAAATCATAATCCGTATCAAGTGCCGTGTTAAAACTAAAACCATTATTATCCCCTGCGACTTTGCTTGCTATAATTTCTTCTTTTAAATTATTTGGCTTTTCAAAGCTAATTTTAGAAACCGTTTCGGATTGATAGATAATTCCTGTGCCCGTAGAATCTAAGTTTCCTTCTAAATCGCCCACTTCAATGCCTAATATTTTTTTAGGCATATTTTTCACTCTAAACAGTCCTCTAGAATAAAAATTAGCCTCAAATTTATCTGTTTTGTAAGTATTAGATTTTCTTGCCGCTATTGCATTCTTAATAATAGCATTTGCTGGATTTTCTTTATTTTGAACAATTACTTCTTCAATTACATTATTCTCTTCTTCTAATACTATTGTAAGGGTAGTAATTGGCAAAACAACTTGCTCTCTTTTTGTTTTGTAACCCAAGGTTTTAACTACTAAAACAACTTGCTTTTCTTTTGTATAATTGAGTTCAAAAAGTCCGTTTTCATTAGTAGAAGTGCCTAAATATGTTCTTTCAATTGAAACGCTTGCAAAAGCGATTGGTTTTCCCTCTTTATCAGTAACTTTTCCCTTAATTTGTGCACTTGTACATACCGAAAATAAAAGTAAAAAAAAGATATAAATTTTGTTCATAGCAAAAGAATTAAGGTTACATAGTATAGACTTGTAAAGGTGAAAAAGGTTGTATGTTTTTACAAAAAACTTTGTATAGCTAAAGTATAACTCTGCAGGCCAAAACCAATAATTACGCCTCTTGCATGAGGCGAAATAAAAGACTGATGTCTGAATGTTTCTCTTGAAAATGTATTAGAAATATGCACTTCTATAACTGGTGCTGTGATGGCTTTAATAGCATCGCCTATTCCTATAGAAGTATGCGTGTAAGCCCCCGCATTTAAAAGAATTCCATCGTAAGTGAAACCAACTTCTTGTAATTTTGTGATAATTTCCCCCTCAACATTAGATTGATAATAATCTAATTCGACTTGAGGAAATTGAGACTTCAATTCTTCAAAAAAAGAATTGAAGTCTTGGCTTCCATATATTGAAGTTTCTCTAGTGCCTAGTAAATTTAAATTAGGCCCATTTAGAATTAAAAGCTTCATTATTTACCGTCTCTATCAACCATAATTCTATTTTCTCTATTCGCTAATTCCCAAGCGAGAACAAAGGCTAATTTGGCACGTTGTGCTAATAAATCATACTCAATTTTGTCTGGTGTATCAGTAGATTTGTGATAATCTTCGTGTAATCCATTAAAATAAAATATCGCTGGAATACCTTTATTTGCAAAATTATAATGATCTGAACGTTTGTAAATATTCATTGGATCTTTTCTGTCATTGTATTTATAATCTAAATTTAAGCCCACAAATTTAGCATTAACTTCTTCATTAATGGTATGTAATTCTGAGCTCAAACGATCTGCACCTACAACATAAACATATTTACCATTTTCTTTATGCCCGTTTAAATCATCACGTCTACCTATCATGTCAATATTAATATCTACTACGGTATTTTTTATTGGAAATAATGGATTTTCTGAATAATATCGAGACCCATGTAAACCATGCTCTTCACCTGTTACATGTAAAAAAAGAATAGAACGTTTAGGTGAAAAACCATCTTTTTTAGCTTCCATAAATGCTTTAGCAATTTCAATTAATGCAACAGTACCCGAACCATCATCATCGGCACCATTAAACACGTCACCATTTTTCATTCCTACATGGTCATAATGCGCAGAAATTACAATTATTTCTTCTGGCTTTTCTGAACCTGGAATGAAGGCCCATATATTTTCCGAATCATTTAACTTTGGCGCAAATCCTCTTTTCATAAATTCAGAAGGCACTTTTTGATAAAAATCTGTTGATCCTGGAGGATTAGAAATACCTAATGCTTTGTATTGGTCAATAATGTAGAGCCCTGCCTTTTTTTGTCCTGGTTCCCCCGTATTTCTACCTTCCATTTCATCAGAAGCGATAACGTATAGATTTTTAGAAAGATTTGACTCACTGATGGTGTTCATGTACTTTACAACATCTACTTCCTTTTTAGGAGCTTGTGTAACTGTTTTTGAAGTTGAGCAACTAATAAAAAATGCTCCAGAAACTACTAATACAAAGATTTTTTTCATTTTTGATTGAATTTAGTTGCACAAATCTAACCAAAAAAGTGAAATTTAGATAAAAATTATAAGATTTTTAAGAAATGTGAAGAAATAAAAAAAGGCAAGCGACCTACATCGCACCGCTACAACCACATACCTTTGCTGTGTTCCCACCCTGGAGGATTTTGCAGGAGCTGGTCGTGTAGGACTTGCCGAGGCAAATATACAATCTTTTATTATCTTTACAAATGAAAAATTAGTTAAAAATAAATTGTAATATTGTAGTAGAAAATAAAAACTCTAATGAAAAAACATAATTATTTATTAGTCATCACTTTAGGCTTGTTTTTTGTTAATTGTAGCGAAACAAAAGACGCATTTACAATAGAATCTAAAAATTTAAAACAAATTTATAAACCTTCCGAGAGTATTGATTTAGAAATTAGTAATACAGAAAATATTGCAATTGATTCGGTCGTTTATTATGCAAATGAAACGAAAATAGCAGCTGTAAAGCAAAACCAAAAAACCACATTCAAACTCAATCAACTTTCCTTTGGTACACAAGAAATTAAAGCACTCGTTTTTACAGAAGGAAAACCTAATGAATGTGTTACTTCTTTTGAACTCGTTTCAGAAATTACACCTAAAATTTTATCTTATACGATTGTAAACACTTACGAACACGATCTTACCTCTTACACGCAAGGATTAGAATTTTATAATGGAATTTTATATGAGAGTACGGGACAAAGGGGTGAATCTAAAGTGCGAAAAATAAATTATAAAACTGGAAACGTTACGCAAAATAGCACATTAGAACCTCAATATTTTGGTGAAGGATTAACGATTTTTAACAACAAAGTGTATCAATTAACCTGGCAAGAAAAAACAGGATTTATCTATAATACGGAAACGTTACAACGCGAAAAAACCTTTACCTATTTTAAAGATATGGAAGGTTGGGGACTTACGCACAATGATAAATACCTCATCATGAGTGATGGCTCAAATACCATTTATTTTTTAGACCCAGCGACACAAAAATTGGTTCGCTCTATAAATGTATATACGGATACTTCTAAAATTGACCAAATTAACGAATTGGAATGGATAAATGGAAAAATTTGGGCAAACATATACCAAAGAGATGCCATTGCCATCATCAATCCCGAGAACGGTGCCGTAGAAGCTGTTATTGATTTATCTGAATTGAAAACCAAAGTAAAACAACATGAAAACCTAGATGTATTAAATGGCATTGCTTATAACCCAACTACTCAAACCGTTTTTGTTACGGGTAAAAATTGGGATAAATTATTTGAACTAAAAATAAACCAATAAAAACTAATTAAACACAAACAAAGCATGAAAAAATATATTGTACTAATCGTTATTCTTTTTAGCACCATTTTTCATGCTCAAAAAAAGAACCCTAAAATGAACGAAATACAACCTCCTATTGCAAAAATTATCCCTAAAAAACTTGAAAAACACGGTCATGTTAGAATTGATAATTACTATTGGTTAAACGAACGAGAAAATCCTGAAGTAATTGATTATTTAAATAAAGAAAACGAATATTACCAACAAGCTACTGCTCATACTAAAAAATTTCAAGAAGATTTGTTCTTGGAAATGAAAAGCAGAATAAAAGAAGACGATACTTCTGTACCTTATTTTTATAATGGTTACTGGTACATTACACGTTTTGAAACCGGTAAAGACTACCCTATTTATACCCGTAAAAAAGGAAATTTAAATGCGAGTGAAGAAATTTTATTCAATTGTAATGAAATGGCAAAAGGGCAATCTTACTTTAATTTATCAGGCATCAACATCAGCGAGGATAACAAATGGGCGGCTTTTGGGATAGATTTAGTTTCGAGAAGACAATACACTATTCAAATAAAAAACTTAGAAACTGGGGAAATTTTACCCGTAAAAATTGAAAATACCACAGGCGGATCTACTTGGGCAGGTGATAACAAAACGCTTTTCTACACTAGAAAAGACGCACAAACGTTACGATCTGATAAAATTTACAAACATAAGGTAGGTTCAAATCCTAGTGAAGATGAATTGATTTTTCATGAACAAGACGATACGTTTTCGACTTTTGTTTACAAAGAAAAATCAAAAAAATACATTGTTATAGGATCATCAAGCACCTTAACTTCAGAATATCAAATTTTAGAAGCTAGTAATCCTGATGGAAAATTTAGAATTTTTCAAGTTCGAACAAGAGGAATTGAATATTCTATTTCACATTATGGAGACAGCTTTTACATTGTAACTAATAAAGATAAAGCTACCAATTTCAAATTGATGAAAACGCCTGAAACAGCTACATCCTTTGACAATTGGAAAGATGTAATTCCTCACAGAAAAGAAACATTACTAGAAGGAATTGAAATTTTTAAAGACTATTTGGTTGTAGAAGAACGTTCAAATGGGTTAAATAAAATACAAATCAAGCCATGGAATGGTTCAGGCGATTATTATTTACCTTTTGAAAGCGAAACCTATACTGCCTACACGACTACAAATGTTGATTTTAATACTGAAGTGTTACGTTTTGCTTATCAATCTATGGCAACACCTTCTTCAGTAATCGACTTTAACATGAGAACTAAAGAAAAAACGATATTGAAAGAACAAGCTGTTTTAGGCGGAAAGTTTGATAAAAATAATTATGCGGAAGAAAGAATATGGGCAACTGCTCAAGACGGTACCAAAATTCCAATTTCAATGGTATACAGAAAAGGCATGAAAAAAGAGGGTAAAAATCCGTTTTTGTTATATGCTTACGGATCCTATGGTGCATCTATGGACCCTTACTTTTCAAGTACTCGATTAAGCTTGTTAGACAGAGGGTTTATCTATGCGATTGCACACATAAGAGGAGGGGAAGATTTAGGCAGAGAATGGTATGAAAACGGAAAATTATTAAAGAAGAAAAATACATTTACTGATTTCATAGATTGTTCAAAACATGTTATTGCCGAAAAATATACTTCTGCTGCTCATTTATATGCCGAAGGAGGTTCAGCAGGAGGATTATTAATGGGCGCTATTGTTAATATGGCACCCGAGTTATACCATGGCGTAATTGCACAAGTTCCTTTTGTAGATGTAATTACAACAATGTTAGACGACTCTATTCCTTTAACAACTGGGGAATATGATGAATGGGGAAATCCAAATGACAAAAAATACTATGATTACATGTTGTCTTATTCTCCTTATGACCAAGTTAAAGAACAAGTATATCCTAATATGTATGTTTCTACAGGTTTGCATGATTCTCAAGTACAATATTGGGAACCTGCGAAGTGGGTAGCAAAATTAAGAGTCATGAAGAAAGGAACAAACCAGCTGTTTTTAGACACCAATATGGATGCTGGACACGGAGGTGCTTCGGGGCGCTTTGAAGCATTGAAAGAACTGGCAAAAGAGTTTACCTTTTTGTTTGATTTAGAAAAAATTGACAAGTAATTCAAGTTTTTTTGTACCTTTGCGGTAGTTAAAACATCACACACCGATGTTAACATAAGTGATTATTTATGGCAAAAGAAATAAAAGCAAATCATTCTATACTCGAATTAATTGGGAACACGCCACTTATAAAATTAAATAAAATTACCGGCGGTTTGGCTGGCAATTTTTATGCAAAAGTAGAGGCTTTTAATCCCGGACATTCATCAAAAGATAGAATTGCACTTTATATCATAGAAGAAGCTGAAAAAAGAGGCATTCTAAAACCTGGAGACACTATTGTAGAAACAACATCTGGCAATACTGGGTTCAGTTTAGCTATGGTAAGTATTATTAAAGGGTATGAATGTATACTTGCTGTAAGCTCTAAATCGTCAAAAGATAAAATTGACATGTTACGCACTATGGGTGCGAAAGTATATGTTTGCCCCGCACATGTTTCGGCAGATGATGAAAGAAGTTATTATAATGTAGCCAAAAGATTGCACGAGGAGACGAAAGGCTCTATTTATATCAACCAATATTTTAATGATTTAAATATAGACGCACATTATAAAACTACAGGGCCTGAAATTTGGGAACAAACTAATGGACAAATTACGCATTTAGTAGCATGTAGTGGCACGGGTGGAACTATTTCAGGCACGGCTAAGTATCTGAAAGAAATGAACCCAAACATTAAAATTTTAGGTGTGGATGCGTATGGTTCAGTATTAAAAAAATACCATGAAACCAAAGAATTTGATACAGATGAAATTTACCCATACAGAATTGAAGGATTAGGTAAAAATTTAATTCCTACCGCAACCGATTTTGACGTTATTGATAAGTTTACTAAAGTATCTGATGAAGACAGCGCGCATACCGCAAGAGAATTAGCTAAAAAAGAAGGTTTGTTTGTAGGCTATACTTCTGGCGCTGCTTTTCAAGCAATAAAACAATTTGCTGAAGAAGGTGAATTCACTAAAAACAGTAATGTAGTAGTCATATTTCCAGACCATGGATCACGTTATATGAGTAAAATTTACAGTGATGAATGGATGAGTGAACAAGGCTTTTTTGACAGTGTAAATAACGAAGAAAGTCAAAAAATTGAAATAATTAAGTAAATTTGTTTACAAGACTTTAGATATAAAACCTCGCCCAAATTTTGAGCGAGGTTTTTTTGTTATAATTTATAATTAAAGCTTATACTCAGCCTGTTTTTTGCTTTCACTAAATCTGACATTAAATGTTGGTGCAAAGGCGTTTGAAAAAAAGCGCCAACAGAAAAATCTCTGTAAGCTATTTCAGCTCCAAACTTGGTAAAAAGCACATCTCCACTTGTATTACGGATTTTTTCTTGGTGCGTATAATTACTTGCATAAATTTCTCCGGCTAGGCCTATTTGTGGCGCAATTATCATTTTATCTTTTTCAAAAAGATAATAGCATGTTGAGTTATAATTTAATTGATTTCCAAAGCGATATGCATTTGCATTTGAAGACTTAACTACATAATTGAGTAAATTACTCCATCCAAAAGCATGTTTCTTTATAACATATTCTGTAGAAAAAAGATAATCCCAACTACCAGTTCCTAATTGAAAACTTGGATTTACTGCACCTGACGTAGTTTCATCAAAAGTCCCTGTAGGCATTTTTAAACCTGCTCCTACTTGTATAGTTTGTGATAAACCTATTGAATCTTTCTTTTTATTCCACAATGTATAAAATCCAATTACGGTAATGTCTCCGAGCCCTTTTATAGAATTTTGACCTGTAGCTACTTCTTTTCTATGCGCATGATACGGAATAAGTGTTGAAAGCTGAATTTTTTTGTTGATAGGTATTTTAGACCAAAGTTGGTATGTATTAAAATTTTCTTTTAGCCAAGGTGAATTAGTATATAAACCATCATTTGTTTCGTAATTTTGATTAATATATCTAACGCCAACAAAATTAGCACTTACAACAGAACCAAATCCCATGCTTCCACCATTTGCAGAACACCCACAAGCGTCGCAATAGTCAAGATAATTGAATTTAAAGTCTTTCTTTTCAGAATTAATTATTTTTTTTGTTAACTGTTTTGGTTTTTCATGCGCTTGAACGTTTAAAAAAACAAAACAAGCAAGTAAAATAGTTTTCATCTAAATTTGTTTTTAATATTCTGCAAATCGAGGATTTGTTAAAAATTGATTATCTGTTAAAGTCTTAAGAAATGCTATGAGTTTATTTTTTTCAGTTTGAGTCAAAGAAATACCTAATGTTGAATTAGTATTCAATATCGGATCGAGATTTTGTGTGTTTTGCACTCCATTTGAATAATGGTCTAAAACAGCTTCCAAAGTATAAAACCTACCATCATGCATATAAGGCGCTGTTTTTTCGACATTTCGTAAACTTGGCACTTTAAACTTATACCTATCCTGAACTTGCTCTGTTACACGATATCTTCCAACATCATTTACATTTGGATTTATGGGCAATCCGTTATTTCTAAACGAATTGTCTGTAAATAAATCTGTGGCGTGACAAGTAGCACATTTTTGGTTAAAAAGAGCATATCCTTGTAATTCATCGTTTGTCAAAATTCCTCCTGGCTCATTTCTTCTATATTTATCAAATCTAGAATTAGAAGAGACTGTTAACACCATAAACTGACCTAATGCTTTTAGCATATTTTCTGTATTGATTTGACCGTCTGCAAAAGCTTGTTTATATAATTTGACATAAACTGGATCTGTTTTCATCATTGCAATGGCGTTTGAGAAATTACCATTCATTTCTATTGGACTGGTAAATGGAATTATAGGTTGTAAATCTAAATGATCTGCTGCTCCGTCCCACATAAATATATTTTGAAAAGCCAAATTTTGAATAGGAGGCGTATTTCTTGTGCCTATATTATCGCCTACACCATGGCTAACACTATGCCCATGATGTGTGAAAGCATCAGCTTGAATATGACAGAATCCGCATGAAACTACACCATCTGAGGCTAATCGACCATCATAAAATAGTTTTTTTCCCAATTCAAACCCTTTTTCTGTAAGTGGGTTATTTGCTAAATCATATTGCAAAGGTGGAAAATTACTAGGCACTTGAAAATCTATGGGTATATTTTGATACTGTTCTGCATCATCATAATCTGATGCACAACTAAACAGCAGCGCACAAACTAAAAGATAACTAATGTTTTTTATCATTTTTGTACATTATTATTACTCTGACAACATCAGAAAGCCCTTAAGTCTCATAGATCGTTTTCTTGTTATTAATGAAGGTCTCTTTAGAAACTCTAAAAACAAGCTCAGAAAAAGCCTCTATAAGACTGAGGACTTTAAGTGAATGACAGGAATAGTTTTAGAAATTAATCATTATGTACATGATGTACACTAAACATATTCACTAAATTTGCAGTTATTAATGGTAATTTTGCACCACTCATAATCATAGCTCCCATTCCCATTCCATTGCTTTCTGTTAGGCTAATTTTGTTAGTGCCATCAAGAATATGCTTTAAATCAGCCATAATGTGTACTTGTGGTGTAATAGTTGTTCTTACTTTTGCTAAATCAGGAAAATTCAAAGTAACTTCTGTATAATTATAATCTGTTCCCGTTTTTCCGGTATGTACCATAAAGGTCGTTTCAGAAGTGACGGTTGATGATGTAAATTTACCTTCAAATGCAACGAATTTATATCCTGCACTCCATGACCACATCATGCCAGCGTTCTGAGCTTGAGACAAGAAATCCCCTTGCCCAGTTGCACCAAGATTAAATTGCTCTTGATCTACACCAATACCAAATTTAATTTTGTTATAATTTCCTGCTGGAATATTAGGTAAATTGAGTAATAAACTTGAATCTGTCAATTCGTCTATAATAAAATAACTTTGACTCTTTGGAACCGTATAAGTAGAACCGTCCTCTCTTGTCAATACTATATTACTTACAATGTATTGTGCTCTGGTTATTTTTACCACTTCGCCATTACTATTTGTATAAGTAGCAGATGGTAAAATATCTGCTCCTCCATAAATATTATCAAATTCTACTTTTAAATTACCTTGTCCCGTAATTTCCTCTGCATCATCTTTAGAACATGAAAAGATGAATAATGATGTAAATGCTAGTGCTGCAAATTTTATTTGTTTTATTGTCATTTTTTTTAAATTTAAATTAATTGAATAAACGTGTTTACTATGCTATAAGCTGTAATCTACATACAAATTGGATAAACAAAAATGCAATAGATATTAATAGCTTTAATACCATAGCCAGTTTTATAAACAAGTGTGAATCCTACATGAAATCAATGCTACACAGGACAACATTTACTTGTTATTAAACATAAAGTATTAACCATCAATAACGAAGGTTACTATTTCAAAAAATTTAAAAGGGTGGGAGGGTGAAAAAAAGTACGAATGTTGTAATGGAAATATAAATTTTGATACCTATCCATAATTCTATTTTTTAAAGTAGCTTCTATATTTTGAAAACAAAATGTGTGTGCTAGCTGGAAAAATAGGATTTCTATTTCCTGTTTTGAAGTAGTAGATTTTTGATTGGAAATTGGTTTTTCATCAGAAACAGCTTTAGCCAATTCTTTTTTAAGATGGCATTTTCCATCACAATGCATTTCTGGTTTTGTAATGTTTTCGCACAATTTTGTTGAAATATATTCATAATTAATGATATAATCCAGTAGCGGAACTACTGGTTTTATCATAATTAAAAACGATATTAATAGTGCAAAATGTTTCACAATGCAAATTTAACTATTTTTTTTCTATAAAAAAGATGACAAATGTTTTGTTTAATTCTTTTTTTTTTTACTTTTGATAAAACTATAAAAATTAAAAAGATGAAAAAACTACTAAGTGTATTTGTATTATTTTTAGCTTTTACGATCAATGCAAACGCTCAAGATAAAGAATTTAAAAAAGTAGATGCTGCAGTAGAAGCACAAAAAGACATTAAAGCATTAACAGATTTTGTTGCCTTAGAAGGAACAATGGCTGAAGATTTAAAACGTTTATTTGAATACAAATTTACTGTATTGAATGATAATTTATCTACTGAACGTAAAGCTGAATTAGCTAATATTATAGAATTGAAATTAAGAGCTACTTTACCTGCAGATAAAATGCAAAAGTTAGAAAAAAATGCAGAGTTATTAAAGAAACTTACGCATTAATTAATATACCAAATAAGCTAGTTTTATCCTAGCTATAAAAAAAGCCCGATTAATTCGGGCTTTTTTTTGACTTTAAAACACTTCTTTTATACATTGTATAGTAAAATCTAAATCTTCATAAGTTAGCGCATCTGTAATGAACCATGTTTCATAAGCCGAAGGCGCAATGTAAATTCCTTTTTTCAACAACTCATGAAAAAACAGTTTAAACCTATCATTATCACCATTTTTCGCTGTTTCAAAATCAACTACTGGTCTACTATCAAAATGAACCGAAATCATAGATCCTACTCTATTTATGGTAAAGGGAACTTTTGCAGCAACTAATACCTCACGAATTCCCTTTTCTAAATAGGATGTTTTTTGTTCTAATCTCGAAAATAATTCTTCATCAGCATTTATTTCTTTAAGCATTTGTAAACCTGCTGCCATAGCTAAAGGATTACCAGACAACGTTCCTGCTTGATAAACGGGGCCTAAAGGAGATAAATAATCCATAATTTTTGCTTCCCCCGCAAAAGCTCCAACAGGTAATCCGCCTCCTATTACTTTACCAAAGCAAACTAAATCAGCTTTTACATTAAACACTTCTTGCGCACCTCCTTTTGCCAAACGGAATCCTGTCATTACCTCATCAAAAATTAATAACGTTCCGTTAGTAGTACATGCTTCACGTAATTCCTCTAAAAAATTTTCTTTTGGAGGCACACACCCCATATTACCTGCTACAGGTTCAATAATTACAGCTGCAATTTGCTCTTTATTAGCTTCAAATAAAATTTTTACATTTTCAATATCATTATAGGTTGCCAATAACGTATCTTTTGCTGTTCCTTCTGTAACACCAGGGCTATTTGGCACACCAAATGTACTCAATCCACTTCCTGCAGCGATTAAAAAAGAATCTGAATGGCCGTGGTAACACCCTGAAAATTTAATAATTTTTTCTCGTTTTGTATAGCCTCTTGCTAATCGAATAGCGCTCATACAAGCCTCTGTACCCGAATTCACAAAACGTATTTTATCTATATTAGGGACCATAGTCACTGCCAAAGCTGCAATTTCAGTTTCTAGTGCCGTTGGGGTACCAAAGGAGGTTCCTTTCTTTGCCCGTTCGGTTATGGCATGAATTACAGGCTCATGTGCATGACCTAAAATCATCGGTCCCCATGAGTTGATGTAATCTATGTATTTATTACCATCTTCATCATACAAATAAGCACCCTTTGCTTCTTTGATGAATATTGGTGTTCCTCCCACTGCTTTAAACGCTCTTACGGGCGAATTAACTCCTCCTGGTATAACCTTTGATGATTCTACAAATAATTGACTACTTCTTTGATATAACATGTTATTTTATTTTAATTTTTTGACCTACCGAGATAGCTGTATCAACAATATTATTTAATTTTTTCAATTCGTCTACTGTAATATTAAATTTTTTTGACAACGAATACAGTGTATCTCCTTTTTGGATTATATATTCTCCATCGACTGTTACTAATACTGGTTTTGGTATTGGTATATAATTTCTTCCTAATACTTCATTGTCTAATTTATACAATTCATAGCGTTCAATTATACCAATTAACTTGGTTGGATATAACGTATCGGTAGCATATCCAGCCTGTTTTAAGCCATTTGCCCAAGCATAGTAATCCCCTTTATCTAGTTTAAATAACGATGCATATCTTTTTCTTTTTGTTAAAAATAAGGCATGGTCTCTATACGATTCTGACGGATGAATGTATTTTCTAAAACATTCTCCAACAGCGTCATCATCATGTGTTACCGTTTCACCAGTCCAATCTGTATGGCATTTAATTCCAAAATGATTGTTTGCTTCTATACACAAACGACCAAAGCCTGCTCCTGATTCTAAAATTCCTTGAGCCATTATGATACTAGCCGGAATTCCGTGTTGTTTCATATTGCTTTTGGCAATTTCTTTAAAATCTTCAATGTATTTTTTAACATCTTCTGTTGTAGCTTTTACTTTAGATGTAGCTACTAAAACCTCTGCTTCATTCGTTTTTATTGTTGGTGATTTTGACGTTTCACTACTTGTGACTGGTTTTTTAGGAGTATGTGGTTTTGTTGAAGTCGTTTTTTGAGTTCTAATTTTAGACCCTCCACAACTTACGAGAATTATTGTTATAAGTATATAAGTTATTTTCTTTATCATTTCACTACTATTGTTTTATTACTTGCTTGCAATTTGCGATTCATCCCTTCAATTCCTTGTAATCCACCCGTATGTATAACTAGTATTTTAGAGCCTTTTGGAAATTGCTTTTTTTCAATCATATCCATAACTCCAAACATCATCTTTCCAGTATATATAGGATCTAAAGGGATTTGTTGTTCACTATAAAATTGATTAATAAATGAAATTAATTCATCTGAAACTTTTCCATACCCACCAAAATGGTATTCGCAATTTATATACCAATTTGATTTGGATACAAATTTACTAATATCATTCGTTAGAAAATCACCTTTTAAAGAAGAAAATCCAATTATTTTTTGGTGCAACTGGGAAGCATTTATTATTCCTGAAATAGTACCTCCTGTTCCTACCGCTACACAGATATAATCAAATATTTTCGTTTCATCCGAAAGAATTTCTTCACACCCTTTTACAGCTAAACTATTTGTTCCTCCTTCAGGAATAAGGTAAAAAGGTCCAAATTCGTTACTTAATTTAGCAGTAAAAGATTCATCTGTCTTATTTCGATAGGTGGTTCTATCCACAAATTTAAACTGCATGCCTAATGAAGCTGCTAATGATAAGCTAGGATTATCTTCTATTTTCGAGGCTAATTCTTCTCCCCTAATTATCCCTATGGTTTGAAAGCCAAATTCCTTTCCTGCTCCTGCAACCGCAACAATATGATTTGAAAATGCCCCACCAAAAGTAAGCAACGTGTGGTGGTTTTGATTTTTTGCTTCTTCTAAATTATATTTTAATTTTCTAAATTTATTACCTGAAATGATAGGATGTACTAAATCCTCTCTTTTAATAAAAAGATTGACATCACTTGTATTAGGAAGGTTTATTTTAAAAATATCAGGCATAAAACTAATTTCAAGATAAAGTTCTTGACTTTTTTAAATAAATTTGATACAAAGTTGCTAATTTTGTAACTATGAACAAGCAACTTGATCCAAAAAATTTAAAAGAAGGAGAAGATTTTTATTTTACTCCGGAAGGTTATAAATGTTTTACCGCTAGCTATCATTTAAAAAGAGGATATTGCTGTAAAAGTGGTTGCAAACATTGCCCTTATGGATTTGATAAAAAAACGGGAACCATTAAAAAGTAATTTATAAAAAAATATACACCCACATATGACATTTAAGGAACAAATAGCAGAAGGTATTCCAGCGATTTTACCGCAACCAAAAACTTACGATACAACCATAAATCATGCGCCTAAACGAAAAGAAATTCTTTCAGATGATGAAAAAAAATTAGCCCTTAAAAATGCGCTACGCTATTTTGAGGCAAAGCATCATGCCGAATTACTTGCTGAATTTAAGACCGAATTAGAAACCTATGGCAGAATTTATATGTATCGCCTACGTCCTGATTATGAAATGAAAGCAAGGCCAATTTCAGACTATCCAGGTACTAGTGAACAAGCAAAAGCGATTATGCTGATGATTCAAAACAATTTGGATTATGCTGTAGCGCAACATCCGCATGAATTAATTACCTATGGTGGCAACGGAGCTGTTTTTCAAAATTGGGCACAATATAGACTCACGATGAAATATTTGTCTGAAATGACAGATGAACAAACATTGGTCATGTATTCGGGGCATCCTATGGGATTGTTTCCTTCGCATAAAGAAGCACCAAGAGTGGTTGTTACAAACGGTATGATGATTCCTAATTATTCTAAACCAGATGATTGGGAAAAATTTAACGCATTAGGTGTTTCACAATACGGACAAATGACGGCGGGAAGTTATATGTATATCGGTCCGCAAGGTATTGTTCACGGAACTACTATTACAGTGTTAAATGGTTTTCGAAAAATTAAAAAATCTCCCAAAGGTGGCTTATTTGTTACCTCTGGTCTAGGTGGAATGAGTGGTGCACAACCAAAAGCCGGAACTATTGCAGGCTGTGTTACAGTATGTGCTGAAGTAAATCCGAAAATTACAAAAATAAGACACGAGCAAGGCTGGATTCACGAAATAGTAGAAGACATAAATCTATTAGTTGCAAGAGTAAAAAAAGCGCTTGAAACTAAAGAAATTGTTTCTATAGCCTATTTAGGAAATATTGTAGATGTTTGGGAACGATTTGACCAAGAAAATTTGCACATAGATTTAGGCTCTGATCAAACATCTTTACACAACCCTTGGGCTGGTGGCTACTACCCTATTGGCTATACATTTGAAGAATCAAACGAATTAATGGCAATTAATCCTGATAAATTTAAAGAAGAAGTACAAAAAACCTTAAGAAGACATGCCCAAGCTATAAATAAGCACACGGCTAAAGGCACGTATTTCTTTGATTATGGAAATGCCTTTTTATTAGAAGCTTCTAGAGCGGGTGCTGATGTAATGGCAACCAATAACGTAGATTTTAAATATCCTAGTTACGTTCAAGATATTATGGGGCCTATGTGCTTTGATTATGGATTTGGCCCTTTCCGATGGGTTTGTGCTTCAGGAAAACCAGAAGATTTAGCTAAAACAGATCAAATAGCCTGTGAAGTATTAGAAGAAATGATGCAAACCGCACCTGTCGAAATTCAACAGCAGATGGCCGATAACATTCAATGGATTAAAGGGGCACAAGAAAATAAATTAGTCGTAGGCTCACAAGCTCGTATTTTATATGCCGATGCTGAAGGTCGCATTAGAATTGCAGAAGCTTTTAATCAAGCGATTGCAAAAGGTGAAATTGGAACTGTGATTTTAGGCCGAGATCATCATGACGTTTCAGGCACTGACTCTCCGTACCGAGAAACATCTAATATCTATGATGGTTCAAGATTTACAGCCGATATGGCTATTCACAATGTTATTGGAGATAGTTTTAGAGGTGCTACTTGGGTTTCCATACACAATGGCGGTGGTGTAGGCTGGGGCGAAGTAATTAATGGTGGATTTGGTATGGTTCTTGATGGTACTAAAGAAGCGTCAAGACGATTAGAATCTATGTTGTTTTGGGATGTAAACAATGGCATATCAAGAAGAAGTTGGGCGAGAAATGAAGGTGCTATTTTTGCTATTAAAAGAGCGATGAAAACGCAACCTTTATTACGTGTTACATTGCCAAATTTAGTTGACGAAAACCTATTTAACAATTAAAATTTAAACATATGAAAACAATTAAACTACTTACATTAGCAGGATTATTCATTTTATCCTCGTGTGCTTCCGTTAGCGTAAATGCTGATTATGATAAAAAAGCAAATTTTAATGGATATAAAACCTATGCTTATTTAAGAGCTGGTATAGATAAAGCTGAAATTTCTGATTTAGATAAAAAACGAATTCTTAATGCTATTGACGAAGTAATGCCTACAAAAGGATTCTCAAAATCAGACACTCCAGATGTTTTGGTTAGTATTTTTACAAAAGAAAGAGAACGCGTAGATGTATACCAAAACTATGGTTTTGGAATGGGTTGGGGCTGGAATCCTTATTGGGGAATGGGTTACAACAGAACTTATACTACTCCAGAAGGTACTCTTTTTATTGACATTATTGACGCTAAAACAAAAGAACTAGTTTGGCAAGGTGAAGGAACGGGTTATTTAACCAAAGATGTAAATCAAAAAGATGAGCGTATCAAAGAGTTTGTTGACAAAATTTTAGCGCAATATCCGCCGCAAGTAAAATAATTAGCCTCACATAAAGTATTACTTATAAGCTATTTCTGCTAACAGAAATAGCTTATTTTCTTTTTAATAATTAAAAAGTCACTTTTAATTACGCAATAAAATAAGCTAAATAAAAAGAGTTATTATGAATATGATAATTATTTTTTATTTTTATGAAAAATTCGTAATTTTACGACACGCAACACTAACCCATTATGGAAGCACAGTTTGAAAGTAATCCATTGATTGATAGATTACCAGCTCATTTAAAGCAATTTATTATTCCTCAGCATTATGAAGATTATACATCCATAAACCAAGCCGTATGGCGCTATGTCATGCGAAAAAATGTTTCATATCTGGGGAAAGTAGCACACAATTCATATCTTGATGGCTTACGTCAAACAGGTATTTCTATTGACAACATTCCAAACATGTATGGAATGAATAGAATATTAAAAGAAATTGGTTGGGCTGCGGTAGCTGTTGACGGTTTTATTCCACCCAATGCATTTATGGAATTTCAGGCCTATAATGTTTTGGTAATTGCTTGTGATATTCGTCAATTAGAACACATAGAATACACACCCGCACCAGACATTATTCATGAAGGTGCTGGACATGCTCCCATAATTGCCAATCCTGAATATGCAGAATATTTAAGGCGTTTTGGAGAGATTGGCTGTAAAGCTATTTCTTCAGCTCGAGATTATGAACTTTATGAAGCCATTCGTTTACTCTCTATACTGAAAGAAGCTGAAGACACACCTGAAGAAGAAATCCAGAAAGCAGAAGCGCAAGTTGATTTCTTACAAACAAATATGGGTGAACTTTCAGAGATGTCTCGAATTAGAAACTTACATTGGTGGACCGTAGAATATGGATTAATTGGAACTCCAGACAATCCTAAAATTTATGGTGCAGGATTATTATCTTCTATTGGAGAAAGTGCGTGGTGCATGACAGATAATGTTAAAAAAATACCTTATTCAATAGAGGCCGCCGATGTGAGCTTTGATATAACCAAACCTCAACCACAGCTTTTTGTTACACCTGATTTTGCAAAATTGAGTATGGTATTGGAAGAATTTGCAAATTCAATGGCTTTACGAAAAGGCGGATTAAGCGGCATTCAAAAATTAATTGATTCTAAATCATTAGGCACAATTGAATTAAGCACAGGCTTACAAGTTTCAGGTGTTTTTTCTAATATTATTGCACATGATGGAAAACCTGTATATGTTCAAACAACAGGAAAAACAGCACTAGCCTATCGTGAAAAAGAACTTGTAGGTCATGGAACGGAATACCACGCAGAGGGTTTTGGTTCTCCAATAGGAAAACTAAAAGGCATTAATATTGCTATTGAGGATATGAGCCCAAGAGATTTAAGTGCGTATGCAATCTATGAAGGCGAACAAGTCACTTTAGAATTTGAAGGAAATATTAAAGTAACTGGGGAAATCATTACAGGCACTCGAAATATTCAAGGGAAAATTGTACTCATCAAATTTAAAAACTGTACTGTTTCTCAAGGCGATACTATTCTATTTCAACCTGAATGGGGTATTTATGATATGGCCGTAGGTAAAGAAGTAATTTCTGCGTATGCTGGTCCTGCTGATGTAAACAGCTTTGACATGATTAGCCATGTGCCTTCAAGTCATACTATCAAACAAAAAAAATCTGCAGCGAGAGAAGAATTGGAACAATTGTATCAGCATGTTAGAAATATAAGAGAGAACAAAACAGCTCCATTAACGCTAGAACAATTATTTTCTGAAGTAGCTTCAAAGCACAGTAATGATTGGCTGTTAAGTGTTGAAATAGCTGAGATAGCACATGCAATAAACAACAATGAGTTACTCGAAAAAGTACTTCACCATTTAGAACATCTAAAAAAAATTAGACCAGAAGTATCCCTTCTAATATCAAATGGCATTGAACTTATTTTTCCAGAATTAGTATAAATGTAACCTTTGTTACATTGCATTAATTGCATTCCGTGTATTTTTGATAAAAAACAATACACATGGGGTTACTTGATATTTTAGGATTAGGAAATAAATCCAATGAAATTACAGAATTTGTAGCAAAAGGCGCTGTTATTATTGATGTACGAACGTATGAAGAATTTGCCGAAGGGCATATTAAAGATTCTAAAAACATTCCTCTACAAATTATTTCCTCTAAAATTGATGACATTAAGAAATTAAACAAGCCTGTTATCGCTTGTTGTCGTTCTGGTATGCGAAGCGGTCAAGCTACGTCTATTTTAAAACAAAACGGAATAGAATGCATTAATGGTGGTGGCTGGAATAGCTTAGCGCAAAAATTATAATTCAAATTGCATAAAAGGAAATTTAGTTTGTAATGATTGGCAATCACTTGCTAATTTCTGTTTAAATAGTTTATGGCTCTCCGATTGTGGTTGAAACGATTTGTGAGCCATTCTTTTTTGTATACTTTCTACTTCTTTAAGTAGGTTTTTTGTATCGCTACTAAAAGCAAAATCACTAAATTGTTCCCAAATATAATCAATAGCCGTTTGACTTGGATGTAACATATCTTCGGCATAAAAGCGATAATCACGTAATTCATCCATCATGATTTCATATGACGGGAAATAAGTGGTGGGTAATGGGTGATGGATGATTGCTTTATGTAATGCTGTAATTAAATGGGCTTTACTTAGTGTATTTTCTACAAACCCATCTTTTATATGACGCACTGGCGAAACGGTAAAAATGAAGTTGCACGTTGGATTTATCACCGAGATATTCAAAAAAATGGATTCTATACTTTGTGCTATGCTTTCTGGAGACAACAATTCTTTTACAAACTCCTTTTGCGGCACTTTGTGACAGTTTGCAACAATAGCATTGGTTTCAATATTTCTGTAAACCCAAGATGTTCCTAGCGTAATTATGATGTGTGTTAAATCGGTGAATTGATTATTTGCTGAATTGATTAAATCGTTTAAAGTTTCTAAAAATGCATCTTTATCAGAATTAGATAATTCGGAATGTACTTCATAACAATGCCACAATTCGTTATGAAAGAAAATATCATCCTCAGTAAAATAGTTTTTTTGAACACACCGTTCAATCAGTTTAGCTAAAGAAACCGGATTAAAAATAATGCCAAACGGATTTGTAGCAGCTTGAAACTTAAAATAGTCAAATTTCTCACCAATATTTGTTGCAAAACAAGAACCCAATAACATGATTTTTGAATCATAGCTTATAGGATGATTGGAATAATTAATTGGAATTTTAGTAGAAAAGTTCATATGTTTATGTGTCGATTTGAAAATGTGTCAATTTTATTCAAAAGTAATACTAAAAAAGAAATCCTGAAATGTTATAACAAATCAGGACTCCATGTATAATTATTTCATTTCTTATTTAACAAAAGTGACTACATACTCCAATGCCTCTTTGATTCCTTCTGCATTTTTACCCTTTCCTGAAGCAAAGAATGGTTGGCCACCACCATTTCCATCAATATACTTGCCTAATTCTCTAATAATATTACCAGCGTTTAATCCTTTTTCAGCCACTAATTCCTTAGCGATATAACAATGAATGTTTGGTGCATTATCTTCAATTGATGCTAAGAATACAAAAGCATTTGGTTTTGAAGTTCCAAGGACTTGTGCTAAATCTTTTGTAGCTCCCATCGACAAATCAACTTGTTTGGCTATGAAATTAATTTCATTTATTTTTTGGAAATCGTTCATTAGTCCATTCTTTAAACCGTCTACTTTTTCTTTTAGTAATTGCTCAATTTGTTTTTTCAACTTCGCATTGTCCTCTTGTAAGGTAGCAACTGATTTTAAAATATCTTGTGGATTTTTTAATACTTCCTTAATTTCCGAAAAGGTATTTTCTTGGTTCATATAGAACGCTTTTACCGCATCCCCCGTGATTGCCTCAATACGACGAATTCCAGCCGCCACAGCGCCTTCTGAAACAATTTTAAAATGCCAAATATCAGCCGTATTTTTCACGTGAATGCCGCCACATAATTCTTTGCTATCGCCAAATTCAATCATTCGAACGCTATCGCCATATTTTTCACCAAATAAAGCCATCGCACCTTTATCTAATGCTTCTTTAATTGGAATATTACGATGTTCTACTAATTGCAATTGTGCTTCGATTTGCGCATTAACACTTGCTTCTACCTGACGTAATTCCTCATCGGTTACTTTAGAAAAATGTGAAAAATCGAAACGTAAGTAATTTGCATTTACCAAACTTCCTTTTTGTTCTACATGCGTTCCTAAAATAGTTCGCAAAGCCAAGTGCATCAAGTGTGTTGCAGAATGATTTTTAGAAGTCGAAGTTCTTAAATCGGTGTTTACTTTAGCCGTAAAAACAGCATTTACATTTTCAGGTAATCGCTTAGCAAAATGTAAAATTAAATTATTTTCTTTTCTGGTATCGATGATTTCAATGGTTTGCTTCGCCTGTTCACTATCGCTAGAGCCATTTGCTAAAACTAATACTCCTTTATCGCCTACTTGCCCCCCTCCTTCTGGATAAAAAGGTGTTGTGTCTAAAACAATTTGGTATAAAATTCCGTCTTTCTTAGAATCTACTTTACGAATTCTGGTAATTTTCACTTCACTTTCTGTTTGGTCATAACCTACAAATGTTTCCACATTTCCAGGAATTAAAACCGACCAATCTTCTGTAGAAATTTCAGATGCTGCACGAGAACGTGCTTTTTGTTTTTGTAATTCGGTTTCAAATTCAGTTTCATTGAACGAATACCCTTTTTCGCGAAGAATTAAAGCTGTTAAGTCAATTGGAAAACCAAAGGTGTCATACAATTCAAATGCTTTGGCACCCGAAACTTCTTTTCCTGAAGTTTCAGCAACTACTTTATCTAACAATTGTAAACCTTGTTCTAAAGTTCTTAAGAAAGACGCTTCTTCTTCACGAATTACATTGGTTACCAATTGTTGTTGTGCTTTTATTTCTGGGAAAAATTCACCCATTTGATTGGCTAAAACTTCCACTAATTTATTAATGAAAGGTTCGTTTGTTCCTAAAAACGTGAAGCCGTAACGAACAGCACGACGTAAAATTCTACGAATTACATAACCAGCACCCGTATTCGATGGTAATTGTCCATCTGCAATAGCAAAAGCTACCGCACGCACGTGATCTACAACCACACGAATAGCTATGTTGGTTTTGTTTTGTTCTTCACTTATATTTTTAACTTCGTTAGAAGTATATTTTAATCCTGTAATTGCTGAAACTTTTGCGATAAGCGGCGTAAACACATCTGTATCATAATTTGAAGTTACATTTTGCATTGCCATACACAAACGCTCAAATCCCATTCCGGTGTCTACGTGTTGTGCTGGTAATTTTTCTAATGAGCCATCTGCTTTACGGTTGAATTCCATAAAAACGTTATTCCAAATTTCTACCACTTGCGGATGATCGGCATTTACTAAATCTCTTCCAGAAATAGCGGCACGCTCCACATCTGATCTTAAATCGATATGAATTTCTGAGCACGGACCACAAGGACCTTGGTCGCCCATTTCCCAGAAGTTATCTTTTTTATTTCCTAAAATGATGCGATCTTCAGATACATATTGTTTCCAAATATCAAAAGCTTCTTGATCAAAAGGCACATTTTCAGCAGGATTTCCTTCGAATACTGAAACATATAAACGGTCTTTATCTAATTTCAAAACTTCAGTAAGAAATTCCCATGCCCAAGCTAAAGCCTCTTTTTTGAAATAATCACCAAATGACCAGTTGCCTAACATTTCAAACATCGTATGGTGATAGGTATCAAACCCGACGTCTTCTAAGTCATTGTGCTTTCCTGAAACACGTAAACATTTTTGCGTATCAGCTATTCGTTGACTCTTTGGTGTTCCGTTTCCTAAGAAAAATTCTTTAAACTGTGCCATTCCTGAGTTGTTAAACATCAAGGTGGGGTCGTCTTTTAATACAATGGGTGCAGAAGGAACAATAAGATGTCCTTTGCTTTCAAAAAATTGTAAATAGGCTTTTCTGATATCTTGTGATGTCATTTTTATGTGTTTAAAAAATTATGTGTTTAAAGTATAACCTTCAAACAAATTATGTTTTACTCATTGGGTGTAATTAGTTTTTGATGATAATTTTTCGTCAGTTCGAGTGATTTTCTATCGAAAATCGTATCGAGAATACGAAAAATTTGAGACAAAAACGGTTCTCGATATATTTTTTGTTCCGTTTCTCTGTACAAAAAAAACTCGAACAGACGTTTTTAACAATTACACCCAACGGGATATTATATTTTTATACTATACGTCAAGTATAGCCCTGATGGTAGCGGCACCTTGTATAGCGGACAGCAGGACTAAAAGTACTTTATTCACTAAATATCTGCTTCAAAATTGAAACATTTTTATAGTTTTTCCGTATAATAGTTGTTACTTTGTGGTAACGAGCACAAAAATAGTATATTTTTAGTAATGGCGAAGGTAAAATTTTATTACGATTCTGAAAAATTAGCTTTTAAAAGGATTATTCCTAAAAGAGGGCAAAAATTTGGATATGTATTATTATTTTTAGCAGCCTCTGCCCTATTTGGTTTTCTGTGTTTTTTCATTTTAGCTAACACGTCATTTTTTGAAACGCCAAAAACGAAATTACAGGCTAGAGAGTTAGAAACGATGCAATTAAATTACCAATTATTGCGCAATAAAATGGCATTAATGGACGAGACATTAACGGCTATTGAAGAACGGGACAACAACATATATCGCGTATATTTTAACAGTGCACCTATCAAGGAAGAAGAGCGAAGAGCAGGCATGGGTGGTGCAAATAGGTACAAAGATTTGGAAGGATTTAACACGAGTGAATTAGTCATTGCTTCTTCTAAAAAAGTAGATGAAATTATGAAAGCGCTTGCTATTCAATCTGTTTCTTTAGATGAAGTAACAAAACTAGCAAAACAAAAAGAGCAATTGCTGGCGGCTATTCCGGCTATTCAACCAGTGAAAAATGAAGATTTGAAGCAAATGGCCTCAGGTTTTGGGTACCGAAGCGATCCTTTTACAAAAATTAAAAAGTTTCATAAGGGCATGGACTTTTCGGCAAGAAATGGCACGCCTATTTATGCCACGGGAGATGGGGTTGTAAAAAAAGCAGATGCTTCGCTTTCGGGTTATGGAAATCATATTGAAATTTTGCACGGATATGGCTATTTGACATTATATGCGCATTTAAGCAAATACAAAGTACGAGCAGGGCAACGTGTAAAACGAAGA
>NZ_CALFIG010000165.1 GCF_937876455.1 uncultured Flavobacterium sp. | reverse complement strand
AGGAGTAAGTAAAAATGCTTCTCCAGACGAAATAAAAAAAGCGTATCGAAAGAAGGCTATAGAATTTCACCCAGATAAGAACCCAGGCGACAAACAAGCAGAAGAAAATTTTAAGGCCTGTGCTGAAGCTTATGAAGTATTAAGCGATGCAGATAAAAAAGCAAGATATGATCAATATGGACATGCTGCTTTTGAAGGCGGTGGTGGATATGGAGGTCATCATATGAATATGGATGATATTTTCAGTCAATTTGGTGATATTTTTGGGAGTACTTTTGGAGGCGGAGGCTTCGGAGGTTTTGGCGGAGGCGGAGGTCAACGAAGAATGAAAGGAAGCAATTTAAGAATTAAAGTAAAATTAACACTTGAGGAAATTGCAAACGGGGTAGAGAAAAAAGTCAAAGTAAAACGCAAAATACAAGCTGCAGGTGTAACGTACAAAACGTGTTCTACATGTAACGGAAGCGGACAAGTTTTAAAAGTTACCAATACGATTTTAGGAAGAATGCAAACGGCAACCACTTGTCATTCTTGTCATGGGGCAGGTCAAATGATAGATTCAAAGCCTTCCCATGCCGATGCACAAGGATTAATTACTGAAGAAGATACAGTATCCATAAAAATTCCTGCAGGTGTAGTAGATGGCATGCAATTAAAAGTTTCTGGAAAAGGAAATGAAGCACCAGGTAAAAATAGTATACCAGGTGATTTAATTGTAGCGATTGAAGAAATAGAACATGAGTTTTTAAAGAGAGAGGGCGAAAATTTACATTATGATTTGTATATCAGTTTTGCCGAAGCTGCTTTAGGTGTTTCTAAAGAAATAGATACAGTTTCAGGAAAAGTAAGAATAAAATTAGAAGAAGGCATACAGTCAGGGAAAATTTTACGCTTAAAAGGCAAAGGGGTTCCAAGTATCAATTCATATGGTAGCGGTGATTTATTAGTACATATTAATGTTTGGACACCAAAAGAATTAAATAAAGAACAAAAAGCATTTTTTGAAAAAATGCTAACCGATGAAAATTTTATTCCAAAACCTGAAAAAACAGATAAATCGTTTTTTGAAAAAGTGAAAGATATGTTTTCATAAACCTAAACTTTTTTGCTTAAAAAAATATATTCCCATCTTTTATAAAGGATGGGTTTTTTATGTAACATTTTTTGTACATTAGTGACTAATATTTTAATTAAACATTTGTATTCATGCGCAATATATTAGAAGTGAAAAATGTTGTTAAACAATACGGCGAGTATACCGCGTTGAATAGCATTTCTTTACAAGTCCCAGAAGGCAGTATTTATGGCTTGCTAGGTCCAAACGGAGCTGGAAAAACTTCATTAATTAGAATCATCAATCAAATTACGTTACCTGATTCAGGTGAAATTTGGTTAGACGGAGCAAAACTCAACCCCAATCATATCTCAATTATTGGTTACATGCCAGAAGAAAGAGGGCTTTACAAAAGCATGAAGGTGGGAGAACAATGTCTTTATTTAGCACAATTAAAAGGTTTGTCTAAAGCAGAAGCTAAAAAACAATTAAAATATTGGTTTGAAAAATTTGAAATACAAGGTTGGTGGGACAAAAAAATTCAGGAGTTATCAAAAGGTATGGCACAAAAAGTGCAATTTATTGTAACGGTATTACACCAGCCCAAATTGTTAATTTTAGACGAGCCATTTTCAGGATTTGACCCTGTAAATGCGAATTTAATTAAGGACGAAATTATTGAATTGAATAAAAAAGGGACTTCCATTATTTTTTCTACCCATCGTATGGAAAGTGTTGAGGAAATGTGTGACCATATCGCTTTAATTCATCAATCTAATAAACTAATCGAAGGAAAACTGTCTGACGTAAAAAAACAGTTTAGAACCAATACCTTCCAAATAGGAATTCTGACCAATAATGTTGAAGGGCTAATGGTTGCATTAACTAAAAATTTCACCATTGGACAAACTGATTTCAAATCATTAAATGATGAGCTGAAATTAGAAATTCAAATTGGCTCACATCCTACAAACGAGTTGTTGCAACTTCTGTTTCAATTTGGTCAAGTGACTCATTTTGCAGAAAAAATACCGAGCGTCAATGATATTTTCATTCAAACAGTTAGTGGGAAGTAATAAAATTTAAGCAACTAATTAGGAAAAAAACATATAAAATGAATAAATTAAAATTAATTATACAGCGAGAATTTATTGCTAAAGTGCGTAATAAATCTTTTATAGTAATGACTTTCTTAAGTCCATTATTGTTTGTGGGAATGGGATTTCTGATTAGTTATTTAGCTAATATGAATAAAGATTCAGTCACTGAAATTGGGGTGTATGATCAAGCAGGAGTGTTGAAAAATTATTTTAAAAGCGATAAGCATACAAAATATATTGATATTTCTACGATGCCGTTAAAGGCGGCTAAAGATACTGCTAAGGCTAGTTATGAAGGATTGATTTACGTGCCAAAAGTGTCAAAAATTCAAGATTTAAAAGCAAAAGTCGAATATATTTCAGACGAAAGTCCAAGTATAGATTTTATTGAAACAATTGAAGACGTAGTAGATTCAACCCTTACACAAGAAAATTTTAAAACATCAGGAATTGATACCAAAGCAATTGAGAAAGCTACTGTAGAATCTGAATTAAAACTTTCAAAATATTCTGGAGATGAAAGCCTTAAAGGATTGAACGAAATAAAAGTAGCCATTGGAGGATTTTTTGGTTATTTAATTATGATGTTTATTATTATTTATGGCAATTTTGTAATGCGTAGCGTCATTGAAGAAAAAACAAATCGTATCATAGAAATTGTCATTTCATCTGTAAAGCCCTTTCAGTTAATGATGGGAAAAATAATAGGCACATCATTAGCCGGTATTCTACAGTTTTTAATTTGGGCAATTGTGGGCGGAGCACTATTTTTTATGGCTTCTTCTTATTTTGGCATGGAAATGTCTGGTTCAACAGCTAAAGTAGCCGAAGCGGCTCAACAAGCGCAAAAAATGAATGTGTTGAATGACTATTTAGTTGAAATACAAAATTTGCCTATTTCAACCTTACTTAGTTGTTTTATCATTTATTTTATTGGAGGCTATTTTTTATACAGTTCTTTTTACGCGGCTATTGGGGCAGCAGTGGATTCAGAAACAGATTCGCAACAGTTTTTATTGCCTATTATCATGCCTTTAATGTTAGGTGTGTATATTGGCTTTTTTACTGTAATTAATGATCCACATGGTACAGTAGCAACGGTGTTTTCAATCATTCCATTAACTTCACCTATCGTCATGTTGATGCGTATTCCATTTGGAGTTCCTATTTGGCAATTAGTAGTATCAATGTTATTGTTATTTGGAACGTTTTTTGTTGTAGTGTGGGCAGCAGCCAAAATTTACCGTGTAGGTATTTTAATGCACGGTAAAAAACCAACATGGAAAGAGTTATATAAATGGTTGAAGTATTAAAATTAGTTTATCAGTTTATTATAATTCATTTAAACGAATAAACAATTAACCAAAAAAAATGAGTAAAATCCTTATTATAGAAGACGAAGCAGCTATTCGACGAGTATTAACTAAAATACTTACCGAAGAAAATGATTTGTATAAAGTTGAAGAAGCAGAAGATGGTTTGCAAGGTTTAGAAAAAGTCAAAAACGAAGAGTATGACTTAATTCTTTGTGATATTAAAATGCCTAAAATGGATGGTGTTGAGGTGCTGGAAGCCGTTAAGAAAATCAAACCTGAGATTCCTATGGTAATGATTTCAGGGCATGGCGATTTAGATACCGCCGTAAACACGATGCGAATGGGAGCGTATGATTACATCTCTAAGCCACCCGATTTAAATCGATTATTGAACACCGTACGAAATGCTTTGGACAAAAAACAGTTAGTTGTAGAGAACAAAATCTTGAGAAAGAAAGTTTCTAAAAACTATGAAATGATAGGCCAGAGTGAAGCTATTTCTCACATAAAAGCAATGATTGAAAAAGTAGCTCCCACAGAGGCTAGAGTGTTAGTTACAGGACCTAATGGAACTGGAAAAGAATTAGTTGCTCACCAATTACATCAACAAAGTAATCGCGCTGCTCAACCCATAATTGAAGTAAATTGCGCTGCTATACCTTCTGAATTAATTGAAAGTGAATTGTTTGGCCATGTAAAAGGCGCATTTACATCTGCAGTTAAAGATAGAGCAGGAAAGTTTGAAGCCGCACACGGAGGTACGCTTTTTTTAGATGAAATAGGGGATATGAGTTTGCCCGCTCAAGCTAAAGTTTTAAGAGCTTTGCAAGAGAATTTGATTCAACGTGTGGGTGCCGATAAAGATATTAAGGTTGATGTTAGAGTAATTGCTGCCACAAATAAAGATTTAAAAAAAGAAATTGCTGAAGGACGCTTTAGAGAAGATTTGTACCATCGTTTGGCAGTTATTCTCATTCATGTACCTGCTTTAAATGAAAGAAGAAATGATATTCCTGAGCTGGTCCAATATTTTGCTAGCAGAATAGCCGAAGATCAAGGAATGGTTCCTAAAATATTTTCAAAAGAAGCACTTAAATTAATACAAGAATATGACTGGACAGGTAATATTCGAGAGTTAAGAAATGTAGTGGAACGCTTACTTATTTTAGGCGGAAATGAAATTTCTGAACAAGATGTAAAATTATTCGCAAGTAAATAAATTTGATAAATGGTAAAAGGTTATGGGTAATTGGTTACCTATTGCCTTTTGCCTTTTACCCTTACCATAGAAAAAATGCAATTAAAAAAAATAAATCCACACCTTCAGCAAGCATTAGTAGAACTAGGCTTAATAGAAGCAAATGAAATCCAAGAAGAAACATTTTCTGTTATTAAAAGTGGTGCTGATGTAGTTGTTCAAGCTGAAAAAGGCACGGGAAAAACCACTACGTTAGTACTTAACGTAATTCAAAAATTGGAAAAAGCACATCTTCTTTCACCGCGTGCCTTAGTATTTTCAGAAAATAAGGAACGTGTTTTAGAACTAGAAGAGCGCTTTAAGCAATTCGCAAAATATACAGATTTACGTATCTATGCAGTACATGATAAAAGTGATTTAGATTATGACAAAAATCAAATTTCTGTTGGAATTGACATTTTGATTGGCACTCCAACACGATTAAATGACATGTTTAGCACAGCAGGATATGATGTAAATCAATTAAAAATTTTTGTTGTTGACGATGCAGATGCAATTGCAAAAGTAAGATTAGAGGCAAAAATTAAACGAATTTCAGATAGCATAGCTAAAACACAACGAATACTATTCTGTGAAGTTATTTCAGAACGTGTAGAGTCTTTGGCCGACCAAATTATGGTTGAGCCACTTTTTTTTGAAATGGATTAATTAGCAATAATCATCAAAAACCGAATATAATCAATTGTCTAATTGACTAATTCAGCTATATTTGCACCTTCAAAAAAATTAGTAACTCGTTTTTATAACTTTTTACTTTTATAACTTTTTACTTCAAAATGATTACAGTTAATGATGTTGCCGTAGAATTTGGCGGAACCACTTTATTTAGTGAGGTTACTTTTGCAATTAATGAAAATGATAAAATTGCCCTCATGGGTAAAAATGGTGCAGGAAAATCAACTTTATTAAAAATAGTTGCAGGTGAAAATAAACCTACCCGTGGCGGAATTTCGGCACCAAGTGATGCTGTAATAGCTTATTTACCACAACATTTATTAACGGCCGATAATTGTACTGTTTTAGAGGAAACTTCAAAAGCTTTTGCAGATGTGCTTAATATGAAGAAAGAAATTGACGTAATTAATGAAGAATTAACTGTTCGTACAGATTATGAAAGTGATGCCTACATGAAATTGATAGAGCGTGTTACGGAACTTTCTGAAAAGTTTTATTCTATTGAAGAGGTAAATTATGAAGCAGAAGTAGAAAAAGTATTAAAAGGATTAGGGTTTGAAAGAGAAGATTTTACTCGTTTAACTTCTGAATTTTCAGGAGGATGGAGAATGCGAATTGAATTGGCAAAAATACTATTAAAACAACCTGATTTAATACTTCTAGATGAGCCAACAAATCATTTAGACATGGAAAGTATTCAGTGGCTAGAAGATTTTCTAATTAATCAGGCTAAAGCGGTAATGGTTATTTCGCACGATAGAACGTTTGTAGATAATATTACAAATAGAACTATTGAAGTAACTATGGGTCGAATTTATGATTATAAAGCTAAATATTCCGATTATTTAGAATTAAGAAAAGATCGAAGAATTCACCAACAAAAAGCGTATGATGAACAACAAAAGTTCATCGCAGAAAATCAAGCGTTTATTGAGCGTTTTAGAGGTACTTTTTCAAAGACAGAGCAAGTACAATCACGCGTACGAATGTTGGAAAAACTAGTTCTGGTTGAGGTTGATGAAGTGGACACATCCGCATTAAAGTTAAAATTTCCACCTTCGCCACGTTCAGGTCAATACCCAGTAGTTGTTGAAGCATTAACTAAACAATATGGAGACCATGTGGTGTTTAATAATGCGAATATGGTTATTGAAAGAGGACAAAAGGTAGCTTTTGTGGGTAAAAATGGGGAAGGAAAATCAACCATGATAAAAGCGATTATGGGTGAGATTGATTATGAAGGGGGAAAAATAGAGATAGGGCATAACGCTCAAATTGGCTATTTTGCACAAAATCAGGCAGCATTATTAGATGGAGAATTAACCGTTTTTGATACTATTGACAGAATTGCAGTAGGAGATATTCGTACGAAAATTAAAGATATGTTAGGTGCTTTTATGTTTAAAGGCGATGACATTCAAAAGAAAGTTAAAGTACTTTCAGGGGGCGAAAAAACGCGTTTAGCAATGATAAAATTGTTACTAGAACCTGTGAACGTGTTAATTTTAGATGAGCCAACAAATCATTTAGATATGAAAACCAAAGACATTATTAAAGATGCCTTACGTGATTTTGATGGGACGTTAATTTTGGTGTCACATGACCGTGATTTCTTGGATGGTTTAGCTCAAAAAGTGTTTGAATTTGGTAATAAACGAGTAAAAGAACATTTTGAAGATATCAAAGGCTTCTTAGCTAATAAAAAGATGGAAACGCTAAAAGAAATTGAAAAATAGCTTAATCTATACTTTCTATTAGGAGTAAATGACCCTCTTGGTGAATGATTTCTACAATCCCATCTTCGGCAACATGATTACTGCTACTGGTTCGTTGTCCTAATTCTAGTTCTTCATTTTGAAGTGCGTAAAACAAATTTTCTGTAGTAATTCCAGTTGTTTTTCCAATTGGAATTAAAGATAGAATAGTGTTTTTAGTATACCATTTTTTAAAATTTTTTGGAAGCAAATGTATTTTGGAATGGTCGTCAAAAATGACAATTTTTAGTTGATCTCTATATTGAACAATAGTAGTTAAATTCACTAGCGTATGGTCAGCTCGTTTACCAGTCGCCCAAACTACATTGACTGCTTTATGTCCTTTTTCTATTAAAAAATCAAAGGCTTTTTCTAAATCTGTTTTGTCTTGATTGGGTGTGTGAATAATTTCTAAAGGGAATTGCTCATTCTTATAAATGTGAGGATTAAACGCTCTGTCAAAATCTCCCAAAATAACATCTATCTTTATACCTAAATGGATTACGCGCTCTATTGCACTATCTAAAACTACCACATACGGAGACCATTCTAAGAGTTGACCCAATAACTCTTCACTACATGCTGCACCATTGGCTATTATTAAAGCGGGCTCTTGATCGTCGCGAACAATATGGTGTGAAGACATAATAGTAGAAGTATTATTTGAAGTTCAAAGTTATTGTTTATAGTTTCAATTTCCAATTCCTATGATAAAAATACATTATTGTACAATATAATTTCTAACATCTACTTCAGATAATCTAAAGTAGCCTAAGGCATATGCATCAGGATTAGTTGTGTTTACAATATTGCCTCTTACGGTTGCAGGTGGTGTACTAAATGGTCCATTGCTTAACCCTCCAGAAATTCCAATTAATATATTCATGTAGTTAAAATAACGTTGTGAAATGCCGTGAAGAGTGAATTTTATAGTTTGACCTGTGGCAATTTCCTGACCAAAAATTAGAGAAAACATAGGGTTTCCATTTGTAAACTCATCATTAAATACACCATATAATGGATAAGGTCTGAAAGGTACTTCATAGTGTTCTAAATAAAAATTAGCTTCATTTGGGTTGTCCAAAAAGTTATATTTTAATTCAATTTGATTTCCTGTAAAACCTGCATCATTTCGTTGTTGTATCGAAGTTATAGTGGGAACGGCATATAGTTTATCGGTTGCGGTAAAGCTATTTCCGTTATATGAAACAAATAAAGTGTAGGTTCTATTAATTACGGGCACAAAATTAGAACACACATATTTCCCAGTATTTGGGAGTTCTATAAAATTAAAAACAGTCCCATTTTGATCGGTTATTGACACATTTGCACCACTTACAGCTGGTACAGAATTAGAATAATAATTTCCGGTTGTAGTTAAATAAATGGTTTGTTCATTGCCCGTAGTTCCTTTTTGCCATTTTATAGAAGCATCAATTACTAATTTTGGATTGCTTGTTTCTAAATCAACATTAATTACGTCTTCACAACTTGTAAAACCAATACAGAAGAAAACAATTAAAAGGTATTTCAAATAGGTAATCATAATGATGTGGTATTAAAATTTAAAATTATAGGTAACACTTGGTACGATTCCGAAAATAGATAATCGAACCGCTTCATTGTTTCCACTATCAGCATTTTGTCTAAAATTGATTGCCGCAGCATTTTTTCGGCCATATATGTTGTAAATACTAAAAACCCATTCGCTTTTGTAGGTTCTATTTTTATTTTTTGAAGGTTTTAACGTTGCGGAAATATCCCATCGATGATAAGTGGGTAGATTATTTCCATTTCTATTTCCATATACTGGAACAGTAATGCCTTGGTATTGATATTGCCCAGAAGGGAAAGTTACGGGTTGACCTGTTTGAAGTGCAAAAATACTTCCAAAACTCCATTTTTCGGTTAACTCATAAGATGTTGTAATGGCTAAATTATGCGTTTTATCCCAACCCGTTTTGTACCAAGCGCCGTTGTTAATTCCAATTTCGTTTGGTGTTCGTCCAGCTGTTTGTTGTTCAGAACGAGATAAAGTGTATGAAATCCAACCGTTCCATTTTCCTTCGTTCTTTTTTACCATAATTTCTAATCCATAAGCTCTTGAGTGTCCAGCTAATACTACCTGTTCAATAGCTTCATTTGCAATTAAATCTGCTCCGTCAATATAATCAAGTCTGTTTTTTACTTTTTTGTAAAATGTCTCTAATTCCAGCGAATATTTACCATTTTTGATGTTTTTAAAATAGCCTAAAGCATATTGATCTAATATTTGCGGCTTTAAATAGGAATCACTTGGTGTCCAAACATCCAAAGGTGTAGGCGATTGAGTGTTTGAAATTAAATGCAGGTATTGTGACATTCTATTATAACTTGCTTTAACAGAGGAATGGGCTGAAAATGTATAGGCTAAGGCTATTCTTGGTTCCCAATTCCCAAATTGAGCCATAATTTCGTTTTTACCATACGTTTTAGTGCCTATTGGTGTGGCTTTTTCATATATTTTTAAATCGGGATTGTATGTAACCGACAGATTGTTTTGATAGATGTTTATAGTTTCTTGTCCTAAACGGTAAAAAAGACTATATCTTACACCATAGTTAATGGCCAATTTGTCAGTTATTTTTTGTTCCGCGTCAATATAAAAAGAAGGTTCGAACGCTTGCTTTTTCGCTAATTGTTTAGGATTTATACTTGAAGTAGTATCTATAGGCTCTATTTTTCCTGGATTAAATTGGTAATAAATGGCATTTGTGCCATAAAATAATTTTACATTTTCTGAAAGGTAATGTTTAAAATCATATTTAAAGTTGTAATTTTTTATACCACTATTCCAATTAAATCCTATAAAATCTAAGGTAAGTCCATAGTAATAATCACTATAAATTAATGACATATTTGAAAATAATTTGTTTGAAAATAAATGATTCCACCTTAAATTAAAAACAGCATTTCCATATGTATTTATGAACTGCTTATTTAAGCTAAAAACGTCTCTACCAAAATAACCAGAAAGATATAAATTGTTGTTTTCGTTTATTTTGTAATTTATTTTAGTATTTAAGTCATAAAAATAAGCAGAGTTTTGGTTGTCGGTTAGTTTTAAAAATAAATGCGCATAGCTGCTTCTACCAGCTACTAAAAATGAACTTTTATTCTTAACGATAGGTCCCTCAGCTAAAAGTCTGCTTGAAATTAAGCCAATACCACCATTCATATGAAAAGCATTGCTGTTTCCTTCTTTTTGATAAATGTCTAATACCGAAGCTACACGTCCACCATACCTTGCCGGAATACCGCCTTTAAATAGTTTCAAATCTTTAATTGCATCAGCATTAAAAACAGAAAAGAAACCAAATAAGTGAGAAGAATTATATATAGTGGCTTCGTCTAATAGAATTAAATTTTGATCCACGGCACCACCTCTTACATTAAAACCAGACTGACCTTCACCTGCATTGGTAACTCCTGGTAAAGTTAAAATGGATTTTATAATATCAACTTCTCCTAAAATAGCGGGCATTTGTTTTATTTGTGCAATTGAGAGTTTATTGACACTCATCTCGGGTTTGTCAATTTTTATAGATTTTGAGTTAGTTGAGATGACTACTTCTTCAATTTCTTTGTTTTTTTCAGTTAAGTAGAACTCTTTTTTTAGATTTGAATTTAAATTAATTTTTTCGGATATGGGTTCAAAACCCAATGCATTAATTACAATTTCATATGAACCTTTTTGTAGAGATATAGAATAAAAACCATATTCATTAGATTGTATGGTACGTTGCATAGCAGAGTTGCTTATTTGTAACGTAGCTCCAATTATTGTTTCATTACTTTTCGTATCTTTAATTGTTCCACTTAAGGTAAATTTTTCCTGACAGAATATAAGTTGTGAAAATAGTAAAATGGAAAATAAAAATATCTTTTGCATAGGATGTAAATGTTTGTGCAAATTTCGCATAAATAGTTTCAAACAAGTGTTAATTTGTGGTTAATAAAAAAAGACGGCATATAGCCGTCTTTTTTATCTATATAGTTGGTCTATAGTTTATTAATTATGCTGTTTAATGTGCTACTTGGCCTCATTGCATCATTTAATAAGCTTTCATTTGGATGGTAATACCCACCAACATTTTGTTTTTTACCTTGTGCCGAAATTAATTCTGCATCAATTTTCGCTTCATTTGCTGTTAACTCAGTAGCGATAGGCGTGAAAATAGATTTTAATTCTTCATTTTTGTTTTGTTCAGCTAACGCTTGTGCCCAATATAAGGCAATATAGAAATGAGAACCTCTGTTGTCTAGCTGCCCTACTTTTCGAGCAGGGGATTTATCAGTAGCTAAGAATTTTTCAGTGGCTTCATCAAGTGTTTCAGATAAAACCATAGCTTTATCATTACCAAGAGTTTGACCTAAATGTTCTAAAGAAACACCTAAAGCTAAAATTTCTCCTAATGAGTCCCAACGCAAGTAGCCTTCTTCAATAAATTGTTCCACATGCTTTGGAGCAGAACCTCCAGCTCCTGTTTCAAATAAGCCACCTCCATTCATTAGCGGTACAATTGACAACATTTTTGCTGATGTGCCTAATTCTAATATTGGAAATAAATCTGTTAAATAATCGCGTAATACGTTTCCAGTAACTGAAATGGTGTCTAATCCGTTTTTTAAGCGGTCTAAAGTATATAAAGTAGCTTTTACAGGGTTTAATATTTGTATGTCTAAGCCTGCTGTATCATAGTTTTGTAAATAAGCCTCTACTTTTTTGATAATTTCTCTATCGTGTGCACGATTTTCATCTAGCCAAAAAATAGCCGGTGTTTGGGATAAACGCGCTCTATTTACAGCAAGTTTTACCCAATCTTGTATAGGTGCATCTTTAGTTTGACACATTCTAAAAATATCTCCAGCTTCTACTTTTTGTTCCATAAACACATTTCCATTTCCATCTGTAACTTTAACAGTGCCGTTTTCTTTTAGCTGAAATGTTTTATCATGTGAACCATATTCTTCTGCTTTTTGCGCCATAAGACCTACGTTAGGCACACTTCCCATTGTTTTAGGGTCAAAAGCACCATTCTTTTTACAAAAATCAATAGTTGCTGTATACAATCCAGCATAACATCTGTCAGGGATTAATGCTTTGGTATCTTCTGGTTTTCCTTGGGCATTCCACATTTGTCCAGAAGTTCTAATCATAGCAGGCATAGAGGCATCCACAATAACATCAGATGGTACATGAAAATTAGTAATACCTTTATCAGAATTTACCATGGCAACTGCAGGTCCTTGTTGTAATGCGTTTTGTATAGCTTGTTCAACTTCACCTTGCATGGGGTGTCCTGCAATTTTTGCATATACATCGCCTAACCCGTTTTTGGTATCAATATTTAATTCTTTAAATAAATCTGCATATTTTTTAAAAACATCTTCGAAATAAACTTCAACAATAGCACTAAAAATAATAGGGTCAGAAACCTTCATCATAGTTGCTTTTAAATGCACAGATAATAATATACCTTTAGCTTTTGCATCGGCAATTTCTTCTTTAGCAAATGCTTTTAGTGCTTTTAGGCTCATTACTGATGAATCGATAACCTCACCAGCCTTTAAAGGGCTCGCATTTTTAAGTATAGTACTTGAACCTGATTCAGTAACAAATTCAATTACAAATTGAGACGCATCTTTAACTGTTACAGATTGTTCGCTTCCATAAAAATCACCATCTTGCATGTGTGCCACTTCTGTTTTTGAATCGGCAGACCAAGCTCCCATGCTATGTGGGTTCGTTTTTGCGTAGTTTTTCACTGCTTTTGGTGCACGTCGATCAGAATTCCCTTCTCTTAGTACGGGATTTACAGCCGAACCAAGTACTTTAGCATACGTTGCTTTTATTTTTTTTTCTGAATCGTTTTGTGGATCTTCTGGATAATTAGGAACCGCATATCCTTGCGCTTGTAATTCAGAGATGGCTTCTTTTAATTGTGGAATTGAAGCTGAAATATTTGGCAACTTAATAATGTTTGCTTCAGGCGTTGTAGCTAATTGACCTAATTCAGCCAAAGCATCGCTTACTTTTTGAGTGTCAGTTAAATAGTCTGGAAAGTTAGCTAAAATTCTTCCTGCTAATGAAATGTCTCTTGTTTCTACATCAATTGCAGCTGTTTTTGTGAATGCTTTGATAATAGGTAAAAACGAATGTGTAGCTAGCATAGGCGCTTCATCCGTAATTGTATAAATAATTTTTGCCTTAGACATGATAGTGTTTGTTTAGTTGTAAAATTTGAAGTACAAATATAATGAATTTAAGAGTTGTTGTGTGGATTTAAGCAATGTAAAATTGATTATTAAGGATTTACTAAAAATAGGCTTTAAAAATGAAGAAATCATAATTTTTATAAGCTTAAATTAATAACATAAAAAAATCCCGAACAAGTCGGGATTTTTTTATGCATAACAAAGAATAAATTAAGCTCTTCTTTGTTTGATTTTTGCTTTTTTACCAGTAAGATCTCTAAAGTAGAAGATACGAGCTCTACGTACTTTACCTCTTTGGTTTACTTCGATAGATTGTAAGGCTGGCATATTTATAGGGAAGATACGCTCAACACCTACTGCTCCAGACATTTTTCTAATCGTAAAAGTTTCTGTTAAACCAGTTCCTCTTTTTTGGATTACAACTCCTTTAAAAAACTGTGTTCTTGTTTTTTCACCCTCTTTAATTTCATAGTACACAGTGATAGTATCACCAGCATTGAATGTAGGGAAATCTTTTTTTGTTACAAATTCGCTTTGTACGAAATCAACTAAATTTGACATAGTTAAAAATCTAAAATATTAATTCTAAGCAACATACACGTCTTTCGCCAGAGGTTGATTAAAGTGGGTGCAAATTTACAGCTTTTTTCTAATTCTGCAAATTTAAATTACTTTGTTTTCGAAATTCAAAAGAATGTTAATTCCTACTTAAATTTTTAAAAGTTCTAATTTGTAGCTTCTAACTTCCAACTTTTAAAAGTATATTTGTCCATTATTTTCAAAGTATGAAGTTCGATTTAGTTAAGAAAGATACACAAAGTCAAGCAAGAGCAGGAGTTATGACAACAGATCATGGCATAATTGAAACGCCTATTTTTATGCCTGTAGGAACAGTTGCTTCTGTAAAAGGAGTGCACCAAAGAGAATTAAAGAATGACATAAATCCTGATATTATTTTAGGTAATACCTATCATTTATACCTTAGACCTCAAACTTCAATATTAGAACAAGCAGGTGGTTTACATAAATTTATGAATTGGGATAGAAATATCTTAACAGACTCGGGCGGATATCAAGTGTATTCATTATCTTCAAATCGGAAAATTAAGGAGGAAGGGGTAAAATTTAAATCACATATTGATGGTTCTTATCATTTTTTTTCACCTGAAAGTGTAATGGAAATTCAACGAACTATTGGTGCAGATATTATTATGGCATTTGATGAGTGCACACCATATCCATGTGATTATCGATATGCACAACGTTCTATGCACATGACACATCGATGGTTAAATAGATGCATCAACCATTTAGATAATTTACCTTTTAAATATGGATACGAACAAACATTTTTTCCTATTGTACAAGGTAGTACTTATAAAGATTTACGTCAGCAATCGGCTGAATATATTGCAAACGCTGGCGCACAAGGAAATGCTATTGGAGGATTGTCTGTGGGTGAACCTGCTGAAGAAATGTATGCCATGACGGAAGTGGTTACGGCTATTTTACCTGAAGACAAACCGAGGTATTTAATGGGAGTAGGTACACCCATTAATATATTGGAAAACATTGCCTTAGGTATTGATATGTTTGATTGTGTAATGCCTACTAGAAATGCTAGGAACGGAATGTTGTTTACGGCCTATGGCTCAATAAATATTAAAAATAAAAAATGGGAAGCCGATTTTTCACCAATAGATGAAATGGGGCATACCTTTGTTGACTTGGAATATTCAAAGGCTTATTTAAGACATCTTTTTGCGGCAAATGAATTTTTAGGTAAACAAATAGCAACCATTCATAATTTAGGTTTTTACATGTGGCTAGTGCGTGAAGCTAGAAAACAAATTATAGCAGGAACGTTTAGACAATGGAAAGATAAAATGGTGGTACAAATGAGTCAGCGATTATAAAATCAGATTTTGGTCTAAATTGGATGAAAAAAAAATGAAAATATTAGATTGGTATATATTAAAACGTTATTTGATTACTTTTTCAGTAATGATCTTGATGTTTATTCCTATAGGAATCATTATTGATGTCTCTGAAAAAATTAATCGAATGATTGAAAATAAGGTAGCATTTAAAGATGTAGCTGTCTATTACGCTGGTTTTACGGTTTATTTTGCTAATTTATTATTCCCTATTTTTCTTTTTCTATCCATAATTTGGTTTACCTCTAAACTAGCAAATAACTCAGAAATCATATCTATCTTAAGTTCTGGAATTTCTTTTAATAGATTTTTAAAACCTTATTTGATAGGTGCTTCAATAATTTCAATAGGTGTATTAATCATGGGATTCTTTATACTTCCTAAAGCGAGTGAAAAATATTGGGATTTTAGATATACCTATTTAATCAAGAATCAAGAAAATATTCAATCGGCAGATATTTTTAAACAATTATCTAAAAACGAATATATTTATGTGGCTAATTTTAATGTGCTTTCAAAAACAGGTTTTGATGTAGTGTATGAAAAATTTGAAGGCAATAAATTAGCTTATAAAATTACAGCAAACCGAATGAAATATAATGAACGCACAAAAGATTATACACTATTTGGTTATGTGAAAAGAAATATAGGTATTCAAAATGATTCGTTTGAGAAAGTAGAACAAAAAACAATCAAATTGAATGTTACGCCAAAAGATTTAACCCCTACAATATACGTGGGAGAAACGATGAATGTTTTTGAATTGTATGATTACATAAATAGAGAAAAGAGTAGAGGGAATGCAAAAGTGGATGTGTATTTAGTTGTTTTATATAAACGATTTAGTAATCCCATTTCGGCCTTTATATTAACCATTATTGCTGTTGCGGTATCGGCTATGAAGCGAAGAGGAGGAATGGGTATAAATTTAGCAATAGGTATTAGTATTGCTTTCGCATTTATTTTTTTTGATAAAATATTTGTCAATTTAGCTGAAAAATCAAGTATTCCACCTATTGTAGCTGTTTGGCTTCCCAATGTATTATTTGGAATATTAGCTTATTATTTGCTTAAAAATGCCAAACGATAATTTAAAACACTACCTTCATTTACACATTATTGTGTTTATTTGGGGATTTACGGCTATTTTAGGTGCCTTAATTTCCTTAGATGCCTTACCCCTTGTTTGGTGGAGAATGTTACTAGCTGTTTTGTTAATTTTCATTTATATTTTCTTTAAAAAACAATCGCTGGCAATAAGACTTAGAGATATTTTGTTATTGCTGCTATCTGGTTTAATCATTGCCGTACATTGGTTTACTTTTTTTAAGGCCATTAAGATTTCCAATATATCAATTACCTTGGCTTGTTTGGCAACGGGCGCACTATTTGCTTCTTTTTTAGAACCATTATTTTATAGGACAAAATTAGTTTGGTACGAACTTTTTTTTGGTTTGTTGGTACTTTTAGGTTTGTATTTCGTTATAGATGCTTCCGAACCTAATTTTATTGAAAATAGTTTGCATTCCAATATTTCAAATACTATGTTAGGGGTCTTTACCGCTTTGACGTCTGCTTTTTTATCAGCTTTGTTTTCAGTAATAAACGGACAATTCGCAAAACGAATTCAACCCACGATTATTTCATTTTATGAACTTTTGGGAGGGGTGTTATTTTTTACATTATTTTTAGCCTTAAATGGACAATTCACAAGCTCTTTTTTTATATTGAAAATTGAAGATTTGTTTTGGTTGTTTATGCTAGCATCTATTTGTACCGCGTATGCATTTATTGCTTCTGTGGGGGTAATGAAATATTTATCACCCTACACCGTAATGCTTACAATTAATTTAGAACCTGTGTATGGAATAGCTTTAGCTGTAGTAATTTTTGAAGCCAAAGAAAGAATGGGAATGGGGTTTTATGTAGGCGCAACCATTATACTTATCACAGTCATTTTGAATGGCTTAATACGAAGTAGGAAAAAAAATGAGTAGTTTTATTTTATAAAATTTATTCAAGTTATATTAAAATTATATCTTTGTAGTTACAAACAAATTAAACTTAAATTACTTTTATGGAATATTTAGATTTTGAATTACCAATAAAAGAGCTTGAAGATCAGCTGGATAAATGTGTTGTAATAGGTCAAGAGTCTAGTGTTGATGTGTCAGATACATGCAAACAAATTGAAAAAAAATTAGAAGAAACGAAACGAAATATTTATAAAAATCTAACGGCTTGGCAACGTGTACAATTGTCTCGTCACCCAAGTAGACCTTATACGTTAGAGCATATTACAAATCTAACTAATGGAACTTTTTTAGAGCTTTTTGGAGACAGAGGTTTTAAAGATGATAAAGCAATGATTGGGGGGTTAGGTAAGATTAATGGACAATCCTATATGATTATTGGTCAGCAAAAGGGTATCAATACCAAGATGCGTCAATATAGAAATTTTGGAATGGCTAATCCAGAAGGGTATAGAAAAGCGTTACGTTTAATGAAAATGGCTGAAAAATTTGGTATTCCAGTGGTAACATTAATTGATACACCCGGAGCTTACCCAGGTTTAGAAGCTGAAGAGCGTGGACAAGGAGAAGCAATTGCAAGAAATATTTTAGAAATGGTTCGTTTAAAAACACCTATTATTACTGTAATTATAGGTGAAGGAGCTTCAGGTGGTGCGTTAGGAATAGGTGTAGGAGATAGAGTATTTATGTTAGAAAACACATGGTATTCTGTAATTTCACCTGAATCTTGTTCGTCTATTTTGTGGAGAAGTTGGGAATTTAAGGAACAAGCTGCTGAAGCACTTAAATTAACTTCTTATGACATGAAGAAGAATAAACTAATCGACGACATTATTCCAGAACCTCTTGGTGGGGCTCATTTTGATAGAGAAACAACTTTCAAAACAGTTGAGCAATATATTACAAAAGCCTATAACGAATTAAAAGATTTAACTACGGCTGAATTAGTAGAACAACGTATGGATAAATACAGTAAAATGGGAGAGTTTAAAGAAAAATAAAATTTAAATTTTCCACAATTAAACTATTAAATCCGAAGCTAATCACTTCGGATTTTTTTAACATATTAACAAACAAAAATAACTTGTCAACAGGTTGATTTGATAAGTAAATGATAACCCTATTTTAAAAAAGACTATATTCGCTTTATGGAAAAATCAATACAAATAAGCCCCATAAAAGTAGATAAAAGTACATTAATCAATTTAGAAAAAGGCAAACTACCACCCCAAGCTGTAGATGTGGAAGAAGCGGTATTAGGAGCCATGATGATTGATAAAAAAGGTACAGATGAAGTAATTGATATACTGCATCCAGAAGCTTTTTATAAGGATGCTCATAAGTATATTTTTGAAGCAATTGTACAATTGTTTCATAACTCTCCTCCACAACCAATTGACTTATTAACAGTTTCTGCTCAATTAAAAAGAAATGGAAAGTTAGAATTGGCAGGAGGCGATTTGTATCTTATTCAGTTAACACAAAAAATTGCTTCATCCGCACACATTAATTTTCACGCAAGAATTATTCTTCAAAAATTTATCCAAAGAAGTTTAATCGGAATTTCTAGTGGTTTAATTGAAGATTGTTATGATGAAACCATGGATGTATTCGACTTATTAGACAAAGCCGAATCTAATCTATATGAAATAACACAAGGAAACCTTAAAAAAGGGTATGAAACGGCTCAAAGTTTAGTTAATCAGGCAAAACATCGAATAGAAGAAATTTCAAATAAAGAAGGACTTTCTGGAATCCCAACAGGGTTTAAAAAATTAGACGAATTAACTTCTGGTTGGCAACCTTCAGATTTAATTATTATTGCAGCTCGTCCGGGTATGGGTAAAACCGCGTTTGTCTTATCTATGGCTCGTAATATTGCTATAGATGGTAATGCACCGGTAGCTCTTTTTTCGCTAGAAATGTCATCTGTTCAGCTGATTACACGTTTAATTTCCAGTGAAACAGGACTTTCTTCAGAAAAATTAAGAAAAGGAAATTTAGAACCACATGAATGGGAACAATTAAATGTAAAAGTTAAAGATTTAGAAAAAGCGCCTTTATACATTGACGATACACCTTCTTTGTCAATTTTTGATTTAAGAGCTAAAGCACGACGTTTGGTTTCTCAGCATGGTATTAAACTTATTGTTATCGATTATTTACAGCTTATGTCCGCTGGTAATAGCGGTAAAGGAGGCGGTAATCGTGAGCAAGAAATTTCAACTATTTCAAGAAATTTAAAAGCCTTAGCAAAAGAATTAGAAGTTCCAGTAATAGCGCTTTCGCAGTTATCTCGTGCTGTAGAAACTAGAGGTTCTAGTAAAAGACCATTACTGTCTGATTTACGTGAATCGGGTGCCATTGAACAAGATGCGGATATCGTCTCATTTATCTATAGACCAGAATATTATAAAATTGATACTTGGGATGATGATGAAGCTTCACCTACTACAAATCAAGCCGAATTTATTGTAGCTAAACACAGAAATGGTAGTTTGGATAACATTAGATTAAAATTCTTAGGGCAGTTTGGTAAATTTGATAACTTAGATGAATTTACATCTAATTTTGATGAAATGCCATCTAAAATGAATTTGGATGCTCAAGCTAATCCATTTGCGACACCAAATTTACCTTCTCCAAATGAAGCATTTGGGAGCGCCATGAATTCTAGTTCCTTTGATCAAGGTGATGTGCCATTTTAATACAATTAACTAAACCTAATGTATGGTAAGAAAACTCATTTTCTTTTTAATCGTATTGTTTAGTGTCATTGCTAAGCCTTCTTCTATTTTACTTCCTATGGAGGCTGAAGGCCAGCAAAATCATTTAAAGGCTTATGGTATTACTTATTGGGCTTTGGCAAAATCGTATAAAGTAAATTGGCTGTTAAATTACAGAGGCGGTTCATTTTTGCTCCCTGAAGCAGATGAAATAAGAAAAGAATGCCAAATTAGAGGCGTTACTTTTGAAATTCTCTCAGATGCTAATGTGTCAAGTATATTAGAAGAAATAAATAGTCCTTCACAAAATATGGAGGCTGTTTTGCTAGAAAAAGCGCCAAAAATTGCAGTATATACGCCAAAAGGGAAACAACCATGGGATGATGCTGTAACAATGGTGTTAACTTATGCAGAAATTCCGTACACAGAAATATATGATGAAGAAGTATTAAGTGATCAATTAGTTTTATATGAATGGTTGCATTTGCATCATGAAGATTTTACAGGTCAATATGGTAAATTTTTTGGTGCATATAGAAATGCTCCTTGGTATATAGAGCAAAAGAAAGAAGCCGAATTATTAGCTCAAAAATTGGGTTATGCTAAAGTTTCTGACGAAAAAAGAGCAGTAGCTTTAAAGATAAGAGATTATGTTATAGGAGGCGGGTTTATGTTTGCTATGTGTTCTGCCACAGATAGTTTTGACATTGCTTTGTCAGCAGAAGGAACTGATATATGTGAACCTATGTTTGATGGAGATGCCAGTGAGGCAAATTACCAGTCAAAAATTGATTATACAGCAACATTTGCCTTTAAAGACTATAACTTAGAGCGCAATCCAATGACTTATGAGTTTTCAGATATTGATACAACTTTAGAACACGGTAAAGGAGCTATGACCATGGAAAATGATTATTTCACTTTAATGGAGTATTCTGCAAAATGGGATCCCATACCCACCATGTTGTGTCAAAATCATACCCAACTTGTAAAAGGTTTTATGGGACAAACAACCGCGTTTGATGCTCAAAAAATAAAATCAAATATATTAGTGATGGGAGAATGTAAGATTAATGGAGAAGCACGCTACATTCATGGTACAAAAGGAAAGGGTATGTTTACCTATTATGGTGGTCATGATCCCGAAGATTATCAACATAGAGTAGGGGATGCGCCCACAGTTTTAGATTTGCATCCAAATTCTCCTGGCTATAGATTAATATTAAACAATGTCTTATTCCCTGCAGCGAAGAAGAAGAAGTTAAAAACTTAATCTTTACAAATATCTTTGATTATTTTTAAGTGGTGGTTGGTATGAATAACTAAAAAATCTTCTGTATTTTTTTTATTTAAATCTCCAAAATAAGGATGTGGAAAGTATGCTTGCTTTGGTAACTGTTCCCAATTTTTTAATAAGTTTTCTACATTTTCAAATGACGTTAATATGCTTTCCGATGAAATGAGCGCATCTGGCATAACAATTTTAGGGGCTTTTCCTTTTCCTCTAGGAATAGATTTAAAAATGCTTAAAATTAATATTCTATTAAAGTTAAAAGTCCATTTATACTTTTTAGGTTCTGATTTAGTAATAGCTAAGACAATTTGTTCAATTGTTTTTAAACTATGTGCGAGTTGCCAGCCTACAGTACTTTCAGAAACTAAATTGTTTCTTTTTTCGAGTACACCAGTATAATTTTTTAATTCGTCTAGTAAATAATTAAGTTTTTCCATGTTATAAATGTATAAAAAAAAATCCCGATAAAATCGGGATTAATATTTTGTAAGTAAGCTAAGTAAGGTTAAACGTTTATTACTTCACTTGATTAACGATAGCAGCGAATGCTTCTGGGTGGTTCATTGCTAAATCAGCTAAAACCTTACGGTTTAATTCGATATTATTAGCTTTTACTTTCCCCATAAATTGAGAATAACTCATTCCATGTAAACGAGCACCTGCGTTAATACGCATAATCCACAATGCACGGAAGTTTCTCTTTTTTTGCTTTCTATCACGGTAAGCATATTGCATTGCTTTTTCTACCGCGTTTTTAGCTACAGTCCAAACGTTTTTACGTCTTCCAAAGTATCCTTTGGCTAGCTTCAATACTTTTTTTCTTCTTGCTCTTGAAGCAACATGATTTACTGATCTTGGCATAATTTTAAATGTTTTTTGCAGTAAGGCGACTTTAGTAAGTACTTTCGACTTCTTTTGTCAGGCTGAGCCTATCGAAGTCTGCCCACTCCAGGGTTATTAATTTTTTTTAACCAAAAAACAAGAGGTATTATTTAATACACAATTGTTCTTTAACGCTTCTCTCGTCTGTTTTATGAACTAAACCAGCATGAGTTAAAGCTAATTTACGCTTTTTAGATTTTTTTGTCAAAATATGACTCTTAAAAGCGTGCTTTCTTTTGATTTTTCCAGAGCCAGTCACTTTAAAGCGTTTCTTAGCACTAGATTTCGTTTTCATTTTAGGCATCTTTTCCTAGGTATTTATACTTAACTTACTTACTGTCTTTGTGAGCTTGCGATGCAGTCTCATTATATTTTCTTCTTATTTTTTCTTTTTAGGAGCAATGTACATAATCATACGTTTTCCTTCAAGCACAGGCATTGCCTCAACTTTACCAAATTCCTCTAAATCTTGCGCTAAACGCAATAATAAAATTTGTCCTTGCTCTTTATAAATGATCGAACGCCCTTTAAAGAATACAAAAGCCTTTAATTTAGCTCCGTCTTGTAGAAATTTAACGGCGTTTTTCTTTTTAAATTCATAATCATGCTCATCAGTTTGAGGGCCAAAACGAATCTCTTTTACTGTAATTTGAGTTGATTTTGCTTTTAATTCTTTGTCACGTCTCTTTTGTTCATAAAGAAACTTTCCGTAATCAATAATCTTACAAACTGGTGGTTCAGCGTTAGGAGAAATTTCTACTAAATCTAGTTCAAATTCATCAGCTAATTTCATAGCATCTAAAATTTTGTAAATCCCTGGCTCTACGTTGTCACCAACTAGACGTACTTCTTGTACACGAATATTAGTATTAATTCTGTGCAAGTCTTTTTTTTCTACTCGAGGTTGATAACCTCTGTTGTTTCTTATTGCTATGGCTTTATAATTTTATACCTAAATGAATAGGCGGATTAAACTTAAAATTGTTTTAATGTTTTTTGTATTTCATCATTTACTAATGAGGCAAATTGCTCAATTGTCATCGTTTCATTAGATTTTCCTGCATCACCATGTCGTCTAACAGAAATTGTGCCATTTTTTTCTTCTTCTTCCCCTACAATCAACATAAATGGAAGTTTTTTAACTTCTGCTTCTCTAATTTTTTTACCGATTGTTTCATTTCGGTTGTCAATTAGGGCGCGAATTTCGTGATTTTCTAGCAAATCTAAAACTTTTTTTGCATAATTTTCATATTTCTCACTCAAAGATAATATAATTGCTTGTTCTGGCATCAACCAAAGTGGAAAATTTCCACCTGTATGTTCTAATAAAATAGCGATAAAACGTTCCATTGATCCAAAAGGTGCTCTGTGAATCATTACAGGTCTGTGTAATTCGTTGTCACTACCTTTATAATGAAGATCAAATCGTTCGGGTAAGTTATAATCTACTTGAATAGTACCAAGTTGCCAACTTCTCCCTAAGGCATCTTTTACCATAAAATCAAGTTTTGGACCATAAAAAGCTGCCTCACCTGCTTCTATAACATAATTCAACCCTTTATCTTTTGCTGCACTGATAATTGCTTTTTCTGCTTTTTCCCAGTTTTCAACACTACCTATATATTTGTCAGGATTATTTAGGTCTCTTACAGAAACTTGTGCAGTAAAATTTTCAAAGCCTAAAGAACCAAATACATATAATACTAAGTCAATTACATTTTTAAATTCAGCGTCTAATTGATCAGGTGTACAAAAAATATGTGCATCATCTTGGGTAAAACCTCTTACACGAGTAAGTCCGTGTAGTTCACCAGATTGCTCATAACGATAAACTGTTCCAAATTCAGCATAACGTTTTGGTAAATCTTTATAAGACCAAGGCTTGGCATTGTATATTTCACAGTGATGTGGACAATTCATGGGTTTTAATAAAAACTCTTCACCCTCTGCTGGAGTATGAATCGGTTGAAAACTATCAGCACCATATTTTGCATAATGACCAGAAGTAACATACAATTCTTTTTGACCAATATGTGGTGTTACAACTTGCTCGTAACCTGCTTTTTTTTGTGCTTTTTTCAAAAATTGTTCTAGTCTATCGCGCAAAGCAGCTCCTTTTGGTAACCATAAAGGTAAACCTTGACCTACCCGTTGCGAAAAATGAAACAATTCTAATTCTTTACCTAATTTTCTATGATCTCTTCTCTTTGCTTCTTCCAGTAATTCTAGGTAATCTGTTAAATCTTTTTGCTTTGGGAAAGAAATACCATATACACGAGTAAGTTGTTTGTTCTTTTCGTCGCCTCTCCAATAAGCCCCTGCCACAGATAAAATCTTCATCGCTTTAATGATGCCTGTGTTTGGAATATGACCGCCACGACATAAATCAAAGAAGTTTGAATGATCACAAAACGTAATTGTTCCGTCTTCTAAGTTTGAAATTAATTCGGTTTTATACTCATTGTGTTTATAAATTTCTAACGCTTCGGCTTTTGAAACCGGACGCATTTTAAATTCATGTTTCTCTCTCGAAATTTCTAAAACGCGGTCCTCAATTTTTTTAAAATCAGCATCTGTAATTCGTTGTTCGCCAAAATCAACATCATAGTAAAACCCATTATCAATAGCTGGTCCTAAGGTTAATTTTATACCAGGATAAAGTTCTTCTAAAGCTTGCGCCATTACGTGCGATGTAGAGTGCCAAAACGCTTTTTTGCCTTCCGCATCATTCCAAGTATATAACACAAGATTACCATCTGTGGTTAATTCGGTCGTCGTTTCAATCGTTGCAGCATTGTACGATGCTGAAATTACATTTCTAGCTAATCCTTCGCTAATACTTTTAGCAACATCCATAGGAGTAACACCTTGTGCAAACTCCTTAACCGAACCATCGGGTAAAGTAACTTTAATCATTAGTATAAATTTTGAAGTGCAAATATAGAACAAACCAATATTTAATACAATATATATATAGGTATAAAATTTTTAACCAGCCATTCCCGTGTTTTACTGTAGTTGTCCTTTGTTAAAAATGGCACACTATCTTTTGCAAGCGCTTCTTTGGTCGCTTTGCAAGCGCGGTGTTCCTATTTTTTTAACACATGCCAAGCTGCCGTTTCACCCGGGGCTGTAGAAGGAGTTGGGAGTTGGGAGTTGGGAGTAAGTGGTTAAGTTCGGCTTCGTAAATCGTAAATCGTGCATCGTACTTCATTTTCAAATCTTCAAATTCGTAATTCATAATTCCCATTACCCATCACCTAACTCTCTGTAAGTTATTGATTTATAAAAAACATAAAAAAAAGATGTTTAGTAATTAGGAAAAGAAGTTTAGTATTGTTTATCTTTGCGGTCCTTTAGAAATAGGAAGTTTGTAGTTATTTGTTTTTTATAATAAATTGATTAGAAACGAGTTGTAATTTTTTTCAAAAAAAAGCAAAAAAAGTTTTGGAGGTTATAAAATAAGTGCTACTTTTGCACCCGCTAACACCGAGAATGGTATTTGGAGTGTTGGTTTTAATAATATAAAAAGTTCATAGACATATTGGATTGACAGCATACAAAAAGAGAGAGTAAGACTTTTTTGAGTATACGAATTAGACCTAGCAAAAAAAGAGATATCGTCGATAATATTTAAATGGTTTTATATCATTTATAACAAACTACGATGAAGAGTTTGATCCTGGCTCAGGATGAACGCTAGCGGCAGGCCTAACACATGCAAGTCGAGGGGTAGAGTTAGCTTGCTAACTTGAGACCGGCGCACGGGTGCGTAACGCGTATGCAATCTACCTTGTACAGAGGGATAGCCCAGAGAAATTTGGATTAATACCTCATAGCATCTTCGAGAGGCATCTCTTGATTATTAAAGTTTCAACGGTACAAGATGAGCATGCGTCCCATTAGCTAGTTGGTATGGTAACGGCATACCAAGGCTATGATGGGTAGGGGTCCTGAGAGGGAGATCCCCCACACTGGTACTGAGACACGGACCAGACTCCTACGGGAGGCAGCAGTG
>NZ_CALFIG010000164.1 GCF_937876455.1 uncultured Flavobacterium sp. | reverse complement strand
GGCTAATGGTAGCAATGTCTTAAACAAAGGTGTCTAGGTTTTTAGATACGATGCAAATAGCTTCCCAAAGTTGAACGACTTCCCTAAAATCGTTTTCAAATTTACCGTGGTCTATTTCAGTAAGCTTCCTTACAATTTCCATTGTGCATTCGTAACTATCTTCTAATTGAATAGCTTTAAATGGTTCAAATGCATTGTCTAAAACTTTTGGGAATGTTTTTACTAAGCTTTCAATATCTTCAAATTCGCCGATATCTTCGGGGTCATAATTAAGAGCTTCTTTGTAGTTTTGAAAAACTCCAACATAATCAATAATTCGACCAAATTCCTTTGAAAGTTTGCTTACTTTGTCATCATAAGGGCGATTCGTCCGTGCAACGGCTTGTAATAGATTGTGGTCACGCAACGGACTATCCAAATACATGGTTTGCTCAATGGGTGCATCAAAGCCAGTCAACAACATATTACAAACGATTAGAACTTTTAGGTTGTTGCCCATTTTCTGTTCTTCTTCTGTAATACGGCGTTTAAACTGTTTTATCAGTTTTTTGCGTTCCGCATCCTCTTTGTAATGGTCTTTGTAAAGTTCATATTTCTCTCCTTCTTCGTAATTACCTGTTGAGAATATAATGGCAATTTCCGAGCGGTCGAAATAGTTTAAAAGTTCTTTGTAATACAGAACACAAGCCTCTTTATCACAAGCTACAATTTGTGCTTTATAACCTTGCGGTTCGAGCATCTCCCTAAAATCGGTTGCAATATCTTTGGCAAGCGTTTCAATTCGTTCAGGATGCTTTAAAAAGGTTTTCCACGGTTGTACCCTTCGCTCAACCAAACGCCTTTCATCTTCGTTTAGTTCTGCTGTAATTTCTTCGTAACCTGCTTTTAGTTTTTCTTTATCGAGAAACCATTCAATAGGTCCAAAAGTGTAACGAATGGGTTTAGTTGCTCCGTCATCAATGGCATTTTGAATACTGTAACGGTCTAAATAATATTCGTGTTTACCTTTTTCTTGGTCAACAATTCCAAACTCCTGATGTGTTTTTGGTATGGGTGTTCCTGTAAATGCAAAACGTTTAGCATTTGGCAGCACTGTCCGCAATTCCATTTGATAATCGCCGTATTGGGTTCGGTGGGCTTCATCTATCAATACAATTACATTATCCCGCAAATCTTTGCGGTCGCCAAGTTCATCAAATTTCTGTACTGTTGTGATAAATACGCCTGATGGTGCTGTTTTGATAATGTGTTTTAAATCGCCAATATTATTGACTGCTCTTGCATTTGGAAATTCGCAATCGTCAAAAGTTCCACCAATTTGTTCCCGCAAATCTTTGCGGTCAACAACAATATAAATAGTCGGATCTTTTAACTCCTTACTTTGGCGAAGTTTGTAAGCGGTATAAAGCATTGTTAAACTTTTCCCAGAACCTTGTGTATGCCAAATTACTCCTTGGTTTAAATCGCCATTAATAACCCTGTCGGCAATTTTATTGGCTGCTCGCAATTGTTGGTAACGAGCTACTTTTTTTATGATTTTACCTTCTGTACGTTCAAAAACTATAAAGTGTTGAAGTATATCCAATACCCTTGCTGGTTGAAGCAAGCCAATGATTCCGAGTTTCATCCGTTCTAAAACTTCACCGTTTGGCAGACGGGCAACATCAAAATTCCAAAGTCCGTCTTTTTTATCTTGATAAGTTGGGCAAAGGTCATTTGTGGGTTCAAGAATTGGATTGGGTTGCGAAACATCAAGCAGCGTGTTTTTCCATTCGTTAAAATAAGAAGATGATGTGCCTGGTATTCCGTATTTGGTAATTCTTCCATTACAAGCAACACCAAAAGTATGACACATAAATAGTTTGTCGGCTCTCTGGTCGTAGGTTGAAAACTGACGAACGCCTTCGATCCAGTTTGTACCTTTTCTGGCTCTTTGTTTGGCTTCGACGGGTACCAATGGAATACCATTAACCAATAGGACAATATCGGTTTTTACCATTTTGTAACCTTGTACCCAATATTGATTGGTTACAGTAAAATCATTTTCCCAAATGTTTTCAAAGTCGATAAAATGAACATCGATATCATTGTTTTTTATAGAAATGGTAACGCCCGAAACCAGTTTGTCTAAAAATGCTTCGTTACCTAAAATTGGAATAGGATTATTCAGGTTTTGCAATAGTAATTCAACTGCATGGCGGGCAATATCTTCAGATATGGCATTGATTTTAGATGTTTTTTCGATTAAAATTTGCTCAATAATTGGTTTAGAAAAAGCACGTTCGTATTTTTTCAGATCGTCGTTGCTCTTAAATGTCCAGCCCATTTTACTTAACCATTCGGTTACTGGTTTTTCAACGCCTTTTAGTTCTGATAGATGCCCCATATTATTCCTCTGTTTCTAATTCTATTTGCAAAAGTGTTTTTTTGCTATTTTCATCGCCTAAATTGATATCCCATCGAGTTTCCATAAACTTTAACAGGTCTATTCCTCTATTCATAATTTCCTTTTTTGTCCATGTATCTTTATATCTTAAGGAGACTTCGATTTCTGAGTGCGAGCCATCTTTATAACCCTTTCGCAATGTTTCACTATTAAAATCAAATTTTGGCTCTAACTTTTCGGGGTATGAATCATTTTGTAATGATGAGTTTATTGAGGATGATAGTAGTAATAGATTACCTAAAGCTCCACTATAAATATGCCATTTGTCTTTTGGTACATCATTAAAAGCAGTCTCCCAATATGGAGTAGGAGTTTGAGGAAATATATGCTCAATTGAAATTTTATCCTTTTCATTTTTAACAAACAGTTGCCAATCAACTTTTGCTTGCCCAGAAATTTTCATTTTTTCGAGTTCATACTCATAAAGAAAATATCTTAAGCCATGCCAATGATAATACCCAGCTCTTGCACCAATATTGAATTTCTTATACATGTAATCAGAGAAGTATTTAATTTTGAAGCTTTTGTCCTCGTTAAAAGAGTATGATTCTTTATTCGAAAGTTTCTTAATGATACCTTGTAAATTCAGTGTTTTTTGGTCTAATTCACGAGCTGCATTATAAAACTCACTATCGCCATAATTTCGTCTTGCCTGACTTAGTTGAAAACAAATAAAAATAAACCGTTCTATTCGTTTAAATACTTCAAGACGTTCATTATTTTTTGATTGGTTTTTTAAAATTGACATTACCAAAGGGCGGAAATATCCCAATCCAATGCGGTTTAGTTTGTCAAGCCACATTCGTTCATCATTTGACAACTCATTATCAGTTGCAAGAAATGGATGATGTGAGTTAAACCAGTGAACAGCAGATGCTTTTAAACTATGTACATAGTCTCTGATTCTTGTTGGCTCTAAAGCCGAGATACTTATTACTTTTGTTAATTCTTCTTCTCCATTTTCATCTGAATCATCCACAAAATCAAAATCAGTTTGTATTTCTTCTGGTTGTTCAATAAAAACTTCGCGCTCTATTTTTATGTGGATATTTTTAGGCGTAAAAAAATCGTTGAGTAAGAAATTAATGTAATCATCGCCTTTTTTACGAGAATACATAAATGTCATTACCAAATGTGCTTTTAAAAAGTCATCATCGTTTAATGGTCGTTTTTCATTACGCCCCAGTTGATAATAAACTTGTTTCCAAGCATCGTTTATATCATCACGCAGACTTTTTCGAGAAGCGGCATCTAATTCATTGTCGGGATATAATGTAGTTAAATAAATTAAACGGTTTTTTAAGAGCTCCAGTTTTGATAAATTTTTACCTCTGTTGTTCATGGTTTCAAAAGCCACAAATACATCAAATTCATCTTTAATATCATACTCATTAAAAAGAAAGCTCTTGGTTAACTTTTTATAGATTTCCTGAATGCCTTCCATACCTTCATCTTCATGCAAGGCTGATAATTGACCGATAAAATAGGCTTTCGCATTTTTTAGGTTTAAAGTATAAAATGTTTCTTCTATTTTGCCTGCGTTGGATTCATTAAATATGCGATAACGCATATAGTCGTAACTTGGGTTATCGACCGTATAACCAAATTTATAAGTTAAGAATTTATCACCCGATGGTTTTTGTTTATAAATGAATTTTTCGATAATTGCATTTAAAGTAAGACTATCGGTTATATAGATCTCATCATCATTTTTACCTTCATTATCAGGAAGTTTTCTTAGAAACTCAACCAAACTTTGTAAAAAAATAATGCATGTTGTTAACCGTTGCTGACCATCAACAATATGGTAAACCTTGTATGAATGGTCATCAACAAGCCAGTACTCTTTACTATCTTCATTAATCTTGCTTGCTGGGATTTCGGTCAAAGTGATAACACCTGTATAGTGTGATTTCTTTGGTTGAAGATTAATTAAATCCTCCCAAAAATCTTTATACTGCGATTTTTGCCATGCATAACCACGTTGATAATCTGGAATACGAAAAATTTTCTCTTTAAAAAGGCTATCTAAACCAACAGGGCTATTCATAAGGCTTGCTCGCTTAATAATTTATTCACTTTTTCTACATCAAGCCGTAATTTTCCGGTTAGCAAATTTTGCATTAAGGATTTTTTTAGGCGTTGCAGTGTGTGGATTTTGCTTTGTTTTGTGATATTTTCTTCATCAAATGAATTAAGTTGCGATACAATTTCTTCTTGTTCAGATTTTTCCTTTGGTCGAAGAAGTTTGTATTTATTAAATCCACTTTTGTTTATTTGAGGTGTTGCATTTATTCCTGCAATTTCTTTAAAATGAGGTTTTCTATACTCCATCATATAAAAAAAGAATTCGCCTGAATTATTCTCATTTGCAATGAGAGCATTTATTTGTTGATTTGTGCAAGCCTCAGTTTTTGTGATACCAATTTTACCTATTGTTGAACCAATACAAACTATACAAATAGAATTAATAGGAAGTTTGTAGCTATATCTAATTCCTTTCTCTGTAACAAATCTTTCAGAAGTAGAAACAAATTTGGATTCACCCAAATCACCTGGTGTTATAAAAGGATAGCGAGATTCATTTTCAATTTCTGAAAAAACATTTGATTCAGCTGTTGGTGGGGTTTTACCAGTTTGAACAAAACCATAGTCCTTTACTCTTGCAACCTCCCAGCCAACAGGAACTTTTCCAAACTTTTCATCCACATAAAACTCATCATCGGTACGCCAAGTGCCATCAGGTTTTAGTTTGCCTGTTAGCAGGTTTTGCATCATGGCTTTTTTTAATTTTTCGGCTGCCTTTATACTGTTTTGAGTGGCTTCTATGGCTTCATCTACTTTGGATAGAATGGTGACAATGGCGGTTTGTTCAGGTTTGGGTGGTTTGGGAAGTAGTACTCTTTTAAGCGCACTCTTAGAAACACTATAAACCTTTATTCCCGTTGCACTTCGTAGAATATGGAGCCTTACTTTATTATGATTTAGAAGATATCCCGGAAAACCTATAATGAATTCACCTTCTTTTGGTCGAAGGTGTAATGTGTGCAATCCTGATATAATACTTTTGTTCTTAGCGTTTAATACTTCAACACTTTTTCCAACACCTTCATAATCTTCTGATGCATCTGAGATAATTAGGTCTCCTTCTTTTAGCTTTGTGAACCTATTTGCCATTTCACTTGATACATATGGTACTTTACATTTATCCAAGTCTAAAAACCGATGAAATTTTGTATGTATGTCTCCATAATGGATATAACCACATTCTCCATTTTCTGTCAAAACGGCACGAGAAAAGGATGCTGTCGGGAAGAAGTCAAAACATTTATCGATGCTTTTTACCTCCCATCCTAGAGGAACTTCACCAAACTTTTCGTGGAAATAAAATTCATTCATTAATTTCGAAATTCTTTCCATACTATCCCAACACCTTTAATAATTTATAATTCACAACTAAAAAACCATCTTTAAAAGTTCATCAATAGACTTATCCAAAGCCGTTTCTTTACCCAAAGTTGCTTTAAACTCGGCAATGGCTTGTTTCAGGTCAATTTCTTCTTCGGGCTCAAAGGTGTCTACATAGCGAGGTATGTTTAGGTTAAACTCATTTTCCTCCAGTTCTTTCATATCGGCAATAGCAAAATAGCGTTTTCGTAGTTCGTGGTTTTGTAACATTGCAATAAGCTCTTGTTCAACCGAATCAATTGCGTGGCGTTCCTTTTCGGCATGCTCGTGGGCTGTGGATATTTTACTTTCTTTTTCATTGGTGGATTTATCTAATGCCTTTTGTGCTGTTTCAACTGCCTTTTTTTGGCTTGCTGTTGGTTTTTCGCCCTTGGCTTTTTTGTCGTCAACTACTTTTTGGGCTTTTTCTAATTTTTCAGTTTGAAGTTCAATATCTTCTGCATAGTATTCTTCAATCTCCAAAAGCTTAAAATCTAAATCCTCTTGTATCAGCGTTTTCAATCGAACTTTTTGAGAATCAATCCACGTTTGGGCTATTTCCAATTCGCCCCAACTTTCCAAAATGGTAGAAATACGCAACATATCATGAGGCTGCAAAGTGTTCATGTTGGCTTCTTCTTTATACCAGCCTTCTTTGGCGGCATATACCATTAAAACTTTGTCTTTTCGAGCTTCGGGTTTGTTTTTGTTTATAAAAAGAATAGCACCTGGAATAGTGGTTCCATAAAATAAATTGCCCGGCAAAACTACAATGGCATCAATAATATTGTGCATTTCGGTAAACTGGCCGTTGTGGTCAACGTTACCTTGCAAAAATCCTCTGCGGATTAAATACTCATCATCGGCTTTACGGTTTTGTCCGTATTCTTCTTCGGTCTTTTCGGGTTGCCCACGAAACAATACACCTTGCGGACAAACTACACCAGCTTTGCCATCGTCTTTTAGCGATGCAACAATGTGCTGTAAAAAGGCAAAATCACCATTTGAGAATGGTGGTTGTCCGTAAACCAAACGTTCATAGGGGTCTGTCATTCCGTCTTTTGGATATTCCAATTGAGGTGAGCCGTCTTTTTTATTTACAACCTTTCCTTTTTTATCTCTTTTAGGTTCGCCATTTTTCCACCAGTTTTCTTGCGAAAATGGGAAATTAGCCATTACCAAGTCAAAAGTCCGAATGGAAAGTTCATTATCTTCTTCTTTAAATTTTGGGTCTAATAAAGTATCGCCTTTTTCAATACGGGCATCCAAACCATGCAAAATCATATTGATATTTGCAATCGCCCAGGTATTCCATACATCTTCCTGTCCAAATAAGCGAACAGCTTTTTGATTATAATGCGCCCCAAAAGCTGTACCAGTAATTAGGAAACAAATTGGCCAAATTTG
>NZ_CALFIG010000163.1 GCF_937876455.1 uncultured Flavobacterium sp. | reverse complement strand
ACTTGTTTTACACTTACGCCTTTAGATTTTGATTCATTGTGCATTGGGGTTGTTTCTTCTAAAACACCAATTTTTATTACATGCTTTGAAGACACAGCTAATCAATTTCTTGGATTATTTCAAAACACATGGAACAATAGTAAATCTTTGATTAATGTTGCGGTTACTGAACGATTAAAAAAAGGGACTGTTAACATAACTCCAGAAGCTATTTACAAATATAGTATCAGAGAGATTTTTCATTACTCTACAATCAGTGAACGTGCCGATGAAAAATTAGAAAAAGTAGGTTTCAAAAATTCAAAAATTTGGAGTTTATTATTCAACTTTCAAAAAGATGCGGTTATTGGTGCTATCGAGAAAATTGAAAAGTATGGAGGGTGCATTATAGCTGATTCGGTTGGATTAGGTAAGACATTTGAAGCATTAGCGGTAATAAAATACTATCAACTTCGTAATGATAGAATATTGGTGCTCGCTCCTAAGAAATTAAGAGAAAACTGGACGGTCTACCAGCAAAATGACATTTATAATGTGTTGGCTGAGGACAGACTGAATTACGATGTGCTGAATCATACAGATTTATCCAGAGAAAAAGGAAAATCTGGAGATATTAATCTGGAAACAATCAACTGGGGAAATTATGATTTAGTGGTTATTGATGAATCACATAATTTCAGAAACAATCCAAATAAACGTGAAGGAATGACACGTTACAAGCGATTGATGAACGATGTTATTAAAGCTAATATTAGAACAAAAGTTCTGATGCTTTCTGCTACACCTGTTAATAATAAAATGAACGATTTGAAAAATCAAGTTTCATTTATAACAGAAGGAAACGACAACTACTTCTCTAATCACGGTATAGAAAGTATTACTCAAGTAATGCGTGACGCTCAAAGAAGATTTACGAATTGGTATCGAAATGGTGACCCAAATAATTTGGATGTTAAATCGTTGATGGAGCATTTGGACGGGACATATTTTAGAATACTGGACATGTTGACCATAGCACGTTCAAGAAAGCATATCGAAAAATACTATGACACAACAGACATCGGAAAGTTCCCTACTCGTTTAGCTCCAATTACAATTTATCCAGAAATTGATACTGATAATCAATTCAAAGATATTGGAGTTATTTATGATGAGATAAGTACTCTAACACTGGCTTCATACTCTCCACTTGGGTATGTGCGTGCTGATAAACGTGCCTATTATGAAGAAAAATACGATATGCTTACTGCAACAGGAAGTGTGTTCAAGCAAGTTGACCGTGAACAGAGTTTGATTTATTTGATGCGTATCAATTTATTAAAAAGATTAGAGAGTTCAATCCATTCGTTCAGATTAACATTGCTGAGCCTTATCGAAACAATTGACGGAAATCTTAGACAAATTGAGGAGCACAAAAACGGTAATATCGATAGTGATTTTAACATTACTGATATTGAAATAGATGATACAGAACTTGAAGATTTACTGGTAGGTGGCAAAACTAAAGTCTTAATTCAAGACATGGATATTATCCGATGGAAACAAGATTTAAAACAAGATAAAACTACATTGGCGACCCTACTAAGCAATATTAGCATAATTGATAGTAATCGAGATGCTAAGTTATTAGAACTTAAAAATCGAATCACAGAAAAGATTGAAAATCCTATTAATGAGGGTAACAAAAAAATAATTGTTTTTACTGCATTTGCGGATACTGCTAAGTACATACATGAGGAACTTAAAAACTGGTTAATTGACGAACATAGTGTTTACTCAGCACTCGTAACAGGTTCTGATACGAACAAAACCAATATGCCAAATTGTAAATCCGATTTGAATACCATATTAACTAACTTTTCACCTAAATCTAAAAAGCGACATGACCTCAATCCAGACGAGAAAAACGAGATTGATGTGTTAATTTGTACCGACTGTATTTCAGAAGGACAAAACCTTCAAGATTGTGATTATTTGGTCAACTATGATATTCACTGGAATCCTGTTAGAATTATTCAACGATTTGGTCGAATTGACCGTATAGGTTCTCAAAATGACAACATCCAATTAGTAAACTTTTTCCCAAGTATGGAATTAGATGGGTTTATTGATTTGGTAGCACGTGTTCAAGGTAAAATGGTGATGCTTGATGTTTCTGCTACTGGAGAAGATAATATTATTTCTCAAAACAGTCGTGAAATGCAAGATTTGGATTATCGTAAGCGACAATTAAAACAATTACAAGACCAAGTTATTGACCTTGAAGATGTTCAAGGGAGCATATCAATTACTGATATGACTTTTAACGATTTCAAAATTGATTTAGAGAAAAGTACTGATGAGCAACTAGCTGAATTAAATGAAATTCCAAAAGCCTCGTATGCGGTAGTAAAATCTAATTTAGCTGAAATTAAGCAAGGTGTCATCTTTTGTTTGAAAGACACTACCGAAGATTATTCAAAGCACTTAAAGAACAACATCCTGTATCCTTTCTTCTTAGCTTACATTAGTTTAGATGGTACCGAAATCATCAAAGGAGCACAAACTAAAACTGCATTGGATTATTTTAGAAAATTAGGAATGGGTAACGATAAAATTGCTACTGATTTAATTGCTGAATTCGATAAGGAAACAAAAGGAAACAAAAAAATGGATACGTACATTCAATTGTTACGTAAAACGTTGGATGAAGTGAAAGGTATTCAAGAAGAAATAGGTTTAGATTCGTTGGCAACACCAGGAGGAACAACCTTATTTGCGGATGCAATTAATCAAGAAGAAAGTTTAGAATTAGTAAGCTATTTAATAATCAAATAAGTTGAGTTTAAGCTACAAAAACATATTAAACCTACCAGACAGGGTGTTGCTCGAAAAGAAGCTTACCAAGGCTTTCTTTTTGAAGAATTTTGAGCTTTCTGCATCAGAGAAGAAGGTTTTAAATTCATCTATAGCACAAATGGAATGGTTGGCAAGCATAAAGCCTAATAATAGCAACATTCAAAGTGTAATAAATGAGCAATTTGCGTTTGAGGAAGTTCAAATAATGGTATGTACAATTGGTAATGAAAAATTAGATGCGGTGGCAAATACTTGTATTCAATTATTTCAAAAGTATATCCCATATCAAATGTTGGTAATAATAGAGAACGACCAAGAATTCGTAATCAATGTATGTGAAAAACGAATTAACCAAAACGACAAAACAAAGCGTACTATTGAGAATTATTATTCCACAAAAGTACTTTCAAAGTTATTTAAGGAAGATGCTACCGATGCGTTTTTGAAGTCTATTGATTTTGGAATTATCGATAAAACCAACTTGGAGTCGTTTTACCAAAGTTATATCAATTCAATAATTCAATTGAATAGTGCAAGTGTGACAGGTGTTTTTCAAAAACGAACTAACACACGAACCAAGGAAGACTTAGAGTTATTGAACAAAATGGAGGAGCTGGAAAAAGACATTTCAAAACTAGCCAACCAAGTGAAAGCTGAAAAGCAACAAAACCAAAAAGTAACGCTTAACATGGCGATACACCAAAAGAGAAAACAAATAGAAAGTATAAAGAATCAACTGAGCGAAATATGAGTTTAGAAAAAATTACCAGAGGCGATGAGCAAACGCAAAGCCTAGACCTTGTTACGGAAAATATCAATAAACTAAAGGAATTATTTCCAGAAATAGTTGCCGAAGGTAAAATTGACTTTAAGGTATTACAAGCCGTTTTAGGAGCAGAACTAGAGGAAGAAGAAGAGTTTTACCGTTTCACTTGGGCTGGAAAAGCCCAAGCCCGAAGAGAAGCACACAAGCCTAGTACTGGTACATTACGCCCTTGTAAAGAAGAAAGTGTAGATTGGGATACTACCCAAAACCTTTATATTGAGGGTGACAACTTGGAGGTGCTTAAACTGATGCAAAAAAGCTATGCCAACAAGGTGAAGATGATTTATATTGACCCACCCTACAATACAGGCAAAGACTTTGTATATAAAGACAACTACAAGGACAACCTAAAAAATTACCAACAAGTTACTGGACAAGTAAATGATGAAGGGAACAAGCTATCAACCAATTCTGATAGTGATGGTCGTTATCATTCTAATTGGCTAAACATGATGTATCCTCGTTTACGACTGGCAAGGAATTTATTGAAAGAGGATGGGGTCATTTTTATGAGCCTAGATGATAACGAGGTAGATAATTTGAAAAAAATTGGTTGTGAAATATTTGGAGAAAGTAACTTTATTACTTCTATATGTCATAAAGCTAGAGCTTCAGTTTCCAATGATAAAATTATTTCTCAAAATCATAATCATATTCTAGCATTTGCAAAGAATTACACTAATATATTTCAAAACAGACATCTTTTCGGTTTACCTCCAGAACTAGATGGATTTGATAAGGAAGATGAAAAAGGGTTTTATAAACTAGCTCCAGTTGATGGTCCTGGAGGAGCTCAAAAAGGTAATCCATATTATGAATTTAAAGGCGTAGAGGGATATTGGAGATATTCTAAAGAAAAAATGCAAGAATTATATGAGCAAGGTCAAATTATTGTGACTAAAGGTAATTTACAAAGAAAGTATTATTTAGAAGATGCAAAAGGTAAACGTAAAACAGATACCAGTTGGTGGGATAACAATTTATTTACATCAACAGCTACATCAAGATTAAAAGATTTGATGGGAGAAAAGTTATTTGATAACCCTAAGCCAACTGAATTAATGGAGCGAATGATTGAATTATCCGCAAGAAATGATGGTGATATAATTTTAGATTTTTTTGGAGGCTCTTCGTCAACAGCTCATGCAGTTTTAAATTCAAATATTACACATCAAAACAACAAACATTATATTTTAATTCAATTGCAAGAACCAACCAATGAAAAAAGTGAAGCATTTAAAGCGGGTTACAAAACAATAACCGAAATAGGAAAAGAACGCATTCGCAGAGCGGGTAAGAAAATAGCAGAGGAAAATCCAGATAAAGCAAAAGACCTTGACCTTGGGTTTAAGGTGTTTAAATTGGATAGTTCCAACATCAAAGGCTGGGATGGTAATCCAGAAGACCTAGAAACTAGTTTGTTTGATGCTCAAGAAAACATTAAAACAGACCGCACTGAAGAAGATGTGATGTTTGAGATATTATTGAAGTACGGCTTAGATTTAACGCTTCCAATTGATGAAAAGTTAATAGATGGTAAAAAGGTATTTAGTGTTGGTTTTGGAGCGTTATTTATTTGTTTAGCAGATGATATCAACAACAAAGTTGCAGAAGGGATTGGAGCTTGGAAACAAGAACTAAATCCAGCTACATGCCGTGTGATTTTCAAAGACAGTGGTTTTTCAGATGTCGAAAAAGCAAACGCTGTGCAAACCTTGAAACGATTTGGAATTAGTGAAATTAAAAGTATTTAATTAGGGTATTATGAAAATAACGATAAATAGTTTAGGTAAAATAGCAACTAGTGAAATCGAATTTAATGATTTAACTATTTTAGTAGGTGATAATAATTCTGGAAAAACATACGTAACATATAC
>NZ_CALFIG010000162.1 GCF_937876455.1 uncultured Flavobacterium sp. | reverse complement strand
AGAACAAATTCCGATTTTAGAAATAGCCAGTGCGGGTTATAACTACCAATATTATTTTCCAGCCGAAAAAAAAGGGTATAGCGGTGTAGCCATTTTGTGTAAAACGGAACCTAAAAACATTGTGTACGGAACTGGAATTCAGCACATGGATTTTGAAGGAAGAAATGTGAGGGTTGATTTTGACGACTTGTCGGTTATGAGTTTGTATCTACCTTCTGGTACGAATATTGATAGACTAGAGCATAAGTTTAAATACATGGATGACTTTCACGATTACATAGTAAAATTAAGAAACGAAGTTCCGAACTTAATAGTTTGTGGTGATTATAATATATGTCACCAAGCCATTGATATTCATGATCCTATTAGAAATGCAAAAATATCTGGTTTTCTTCCAGAAGAACGTGCTTGGTTGAATCAATTTATTACTAGCGGTATGATTGATACATTTCGTCATTTAAATAAAGAACCCCATCAGTACAGTTGGTGGAGTTACAGGGCAAATGCACGTGTTAATAATAAAGGTTGGCGAATCGATTATTGTTTAGCAGCCGAACCATTAAAAGAGAGAATTAAGAGGGCTTTAATTTTATCAGAAGCAAAACATTCTGATCATTGTCCAGTTTTTGTAGAAATAGAGTAATAAACAACCAAATAGAAAAATAAACGTCTTATTAAATAAAAAGTATGATTAAGAAAATTGTATTAGTAGCTACTTTACTGTCACTTTCAACTTCTTGTGTGACTAAAAAAGTATATCAAGATTTAGAAAATAAATTTGCAGAACTTAAAAAAGAGCGCAACGCGTTAGCAGATGAAAATGAAGGATTGAAAAAGGATAAAAGCAATCTTCAATCTGATTTAGATAAAGTAAAAGCGGAAGCTGATAAATGTAAAACAGAACGTGATAAGTTAGCCGCAGATTATGCCGCTACTAAGAAAAGTTTAGATAATTTGAAAGCCTCTTATGCTGCTTTAGAAAAAGATAGTAATGAAGCATTAGAAGTTAATATTAAGAAGAATAGAGAATTATTAGCTGAATTAGAAGCCAAACAAAAAGCATTAGCTTCAGAGCAAGAAAAATTCAACAAAATCAAAAAAGATTTTGAAACAAATGCACAACGACTAAAAGAATTAGAAGATTTAATTGCTGCAAAAGAAGCAGGAATGAAAAAATTAAAAGACGCCTTGTCTAAATCTTTAAAAGCGTTTGAAGGTAAAGGTTTAAGCGTAACTCAAAAAGACGGAAAAGTATATGTTTCAATGGAAAACAAGTTGCTTTTTGAATCGGGTAGTTGGACAGTTGGTTCTGAGGGTAAAAAGGCTGTAGATTTAGTAAGTAAGGTTTTAGCTGAAAATTCGGAAATAGCAGTTTTAATAGAAGGCCATACAGATAATGATAAAATTACAGGAACAATTGGCGGAGGTGTAGAAAACAATTGGGATTTATCAACAAAACGTGCAACGGCGATAGTTACTATTTTAACCGCTAATCCAAAAGTAAACAAAGCTAATATTACAGCTGCAGGAAGAAGTGAATATGCGCCATTAATGACTAATGAAACAGCAGAAGGTAAGGCAAAAAATAGACGAATAGAAATTATCTTAACACCTAAATTGGACGAAATTTCTAAATTGTTGAATGAATTGTAACTTGTAAAGCCTGTCATTTCGACGACGAATAAATCACATTATTATATTTTTAAAAAAGTTCAAAGAATTTCTTTGGACTTTTTTCTTTATAATTAACTTTACTACTTTGTATCTTTGCTACTTAATATTTAAAAATGAACTACACAACACTGCCATATACCGAGCTGAATGTCAGTAAAATTTGTCTCGGTACCATGACTTTTGGTAACCAAAATACAGAAGCCGAAGCGCATTTTCAATTGGATTATGCCATTGAAAGAGGGATAAATTTCATTGATACAGCCGAAATGTATCCTATTGGAGGTAACGCACAAATATTTGGAAGTACCGAAAAATTTATTGGTACTTGGTTAGCAAAAAACAAACACAAACGCCAAGATTTAGTTATTGCAACAAAAATTGCAGGGCCAAACAGAGGCTTGGATTACATTAGACAACCATTAGATTTTTCTAAGAAAAGCTTAACGGAAGCCGTTGAATTGAGTTTAAAAAATTTACAAATTGACTGTATTGATTTGTACCAATTGCATTGGCCTGAGCGTATCATGAATATGTTTCAAAAAAGAGGTTTAGAAAAAATAGATACGCAATGGCAAGATAATATTTGTGAGGTATTAACCGTATTTGATGCGTTAATAAAGCAAGGAAAAATTAAACACATCGGTATTTCTAATGAGAATCCGTGGGGCTTGATGAAATTTTTAAATGAAAGTGAAAAACATGGATTGCCAAGAATTGCAACGATTCAAAATCCTTATTCGTTATTAAATCGGTTGTTTGAGGTGGGGCTTTCTGAAATTTGTATACGTGAGCAAGTAGGTTTATTAGCGTATTCACCTTTAGGGTTTGGATTTTTATCGGGTAAATATTTAAATGGATTTCCAGAAGGTTCTAGAATGAAATTGTTTCCGCAGTTTACACGTTATACAAATGAAAATTGTTTTAAAGCTACAAAGCTGTATCAAGAATTAGCGAACGATTTACAATTAACTTTAACCGAATTAGCTATTGCTTTTGTGCAGCATCAATCTTTTGTAACGTCAACGATAATTGGCGCAACTTCAATAGCTCAATTAGAAGAAAATTGTAATGCTTTTGAGGTAAGATTAACAGACGACGTACTAGCACAAATCGATAAAATACAAGAGCTAATCCCTAATCCGGCGCCATAGATTAGCCAAACAATTCACTTACCAAGTCTTCAATTTTGGCTACCAAACGCACATTAATTTTAAACTCTTTTGGTGAGATTTTATTATGTTTAGAAACAAAAATGGTTGAAAAACCTAGTTTTTCTGCTTCTTGTATGCGTTGTTCTACGCGGTTTACAGGTCTTATTTCTCCTGTTAAACCTACTTCTCCTGCAAAGCAAAAATCTTTATCAATTGTTATGTCTTCATTAGAAGACAATATAGCTGCCACTACAGCCAAGTCAATCGCAGGATCATCAACCGTAATGCCTCCTGTAATATTTAAAAACACATCTTTAGCACCTAATCTAAATCCGGCTCTTTTCTCTAATACGGCCAATATCATATTCAGCCTTTTTAAGTTGTATCCTGTAGTACTACGTTGGGGCGTGCCATAAACCGCCGAACTTACTAAGGCTTGAATTTCTATCATTAAAGGACGCATGCCTTCTAAAGTTGTTGCAATTGCTGTGCCAGAAAGATAATTGTCTTTGTTTGAAATGAGTATTTCTGATGGATTAGCAACTTCTCGTAAGCCATTGCCTTGCATTTCGTAGATTCCTAATTCGGCAGTAGAACCAAATCTGTTTTTTAAGGAACGAAGAATACGATATACGTGGTTGCGGTCACCTTCAAATTGCAATACAGTGTCGACCATGTGTTCTAAAATTTTTGGTCCTGCAATGGTGCCGTCTTTTGTGATATGTCCTATTAAAATAACAGGTACATTGGTTTCTTTTGCAAATTTAATGAGTTCGGCAGTACATTCTCTAATTTGAGAAATACTTCCTGCTGAAGATTCAATATAGTCTGTTTGTAACGTTTGAATAGAATCAATAATTACCACTTCTGGTTCTATTTCTTCAATTTGTCTAAAAATATTTTGTGTTTTCGTTTCTGTTAAAATGAAGCAATTTTCACTTTGATGTACCATTCTTTCGGCACGCATTTTTATTTGCTTTTGACTTTCTTCACCCGAAACATAAAGTGTTTTATAAGGTAATTTTAATGAAATTTGCAATAATAAAGTACTTTTTCCAATTCCTGGTTCGCCGCCTAATAAAGTTAAAGAACCAGGAACCAATCCGCCTCCTAGGACACGATTTAATTCTTGATCAGTGGTATTCATTCGAATTTCTTCGTTGGCACTAATTTCATTTATGCGTAAAGGTTTAGGCGCTTTTTTCGATTCACTTGATTGTGAACGCCAGCTTTGTTTATCCTCCTTTTGAATGAGTTCTTCAACAATTGTATTCCACTGCTTACAAGACGTACATTGACCTAACCATTTGGAAAAGTTGGTACCGCAATTTTGACAATAAAAAGAGGTTTTAAGTTTAGCCATATTATTTGGATTGTTTTAGCGCGTCTGCACGTTCCAATAAGTAATTTTTTGTTAAGTGACCAATTTCTTGTTGTGAATAGCCTTTTTGATATTCTTTAATTGCTTTAGTAATATCACCTGTTTTTTCGTAAAACAAAGCTTTTTCATAGGTGCCTAACATGGTTTTTGGATATTGTTTATTAGCGTAATCAGAAAGTGCTTCTAATTCGGCATAGGCTTTGTTTTTTAAAATAGCTGCCTCAATAGCTTTAAAATCTGAAAGGCGCGGTTGTACTTGTAACCCAAATTTTTGCTCAATTGCTACATATTTATCAATCAAGTATTTTGCATATCCACCTTCTAGCGTGAGAATTTTATCATTGAATTCTGCTTTTGAAATGGGTTGATATCCTTCAAAAATAAAATATAAAGCGTTGGGAATAGCTTTAGCTACTAGCGAATAATGTGACGTATTGTTTAATACCTCATAGAGGTAATTTAGGTTTGGTTTTTTATTGTTTTTTACCACATCATCTACCTTTTTTGTATTTTCTTGAATTTCTTCTAAATCACCTGTAGAAGTGGCGTGGTAATAAAAAATTCGTTTTGGCAAAGAAGTTAATCGGTCTGCAAGGCGATCTTCCATTTCAGGTGCCATTTCAGGAGAAATGCTAATATAGGCATTAAAAATCGGTTCATCTTTGTACAAATAGCAATTTATAAATCCTGCTGTTGTGTCGTGTCCCGCAATCATTCTAAAAGGAAGGGTACGGTATTTTTTTTCTACAAATGGAATAAGTTCAGAGCCTATAAATTCGAAAAAGCTGGCTCCTGTTTTTGTTGGAAATCCATCATCATCATACGTACTATCATTAAAGCGTGTTTCGCCATAATTTTGATGGATAGCAACGATTATCATTTCAGGTAAATCGTCCCAATAGGCGCCGTATTTTAAAATTCCTGAAAAAGGATCTAGTAAATATTCTCCATCTAAAAGATAAAGAACGGGATATTTTTTGTCTACATTTTTTTCATATGATGTAGGAAGTAAAACACTAAAATTACGTTTTTCATTTAATTTTTTTGATTCAATAACTTCCTCTACTTTTTGACTGAATGTGAATAACGTAGTGAATGCAAAAACTAAGATGAGTTTAAGTTTCATTTTTTTGGGTTTAAAATAGATTAGCAAGTTACTACTTTATTTTTTTATTTAAAATAGGCAGTAATAAATAAGACGATAATCCTAAAAAAATGGTAAGTAACGTTTGTGAAGTCCATACTAGCCATCCAAAAGCGGTTCCTACGTCTTTTGAAATGCCATATAATGAGAAAATCATCGCGATAGCAAGTGGGTAAGCGCCTAGACCGCCATTAGTAAAACCTACGGCAATACTACCAAATACAAATCCCATAACGACTACGTCAAAACTCATACTTGCTGTTTCTGGTAGCGCATAAATGGTTACATAAAACATCATTAAATAGGAAAACCAAATAAAAAATGAATGAAAAATATAGTTCCATTTGTCTTTCATTTTATAAATACTTTGCATGCCTTCTAAAAGACCTGAAAGTTTTTCTTTTAATTTGATAATAATTTTCCATTCGGCATAAATCCATAAAAAGACAAATCCGACACCCGCTAACACGGCTAATGCTATAAACAATAGAATTTTTTCAATAGAGATTTTTTCACAAATAAAAGCGTACAGTTTTTCAAATTGAAGAACAAATGCTAACCCAACAAATAGTAAGAATAGTAACAAATCAACAATTCTTTCGGCTACTATGGTTCCAAAACCTTTGTCAAAAGGCACGTTTTCATATTTTTTAAGTAGTGCAGCTCTGGAAATTTCTCCTGAACGTGGAATAGTTAGATTAACTAAGTAAGACACACAAACGGTTAAAAAATCATTTTTAAAATGCGTTTGATAGCCTAAATGATTCAATGAAAATTTCCATCGATAAGCTCTTGACCAATAGCCAAAAAGAGAAATAAAAAGTGATAAATAGATGTATAAATAATCCGCCTTTTGAAAACAAATTTTTATTTTTTGTAGTTCTTCAGGACTTAATGTAGTATATTGATAGTAAATAATACCTAACCCTAGAAAGAGCGGTATAATTAAACTTAAAATTTTGCGAATAGAAGCTTTCAAAATTACGTAAGCGAATTGTCTTTTTCGTTAGGAAAAACTAACCACGGTTTAAATGTTTTAGCCTCTTCAAAATCAAGTAACGCATAAGAGATAATAATAATAATATCTCCTCTGTGTACCTTTCTCGCAGCTGGACCATTCAGTGTAATTTCGCCAGAATTTCTTGGACCTTTAATGGCATATGTTTCTAAACGTTCGCCGTTATTTATGTTAACAATATGTACTTTCTCTCCTTCAATTATGTTAGAGGCTTCCATCAAAGCTTCGTCAATAGTAATGCTGCCAATATAATTTAAATCGGCACCAGTCACCGACACACGGTGTATTTTAGATTTTACTACTTGTATTTGCATGTTGCAAAGTTAAATAAATGATTTAAAAAAATAATAGGTTTTTTAATAAAAAGGTAGATTGTCAATAAGTCGGATATTTTCAATAAATACAGCAATAAAACCTCTATATTTTTGAGCTGCTATTTTTTCATCAATTGGCATTAAAGTTTGTTCGTCTGCAAGGGTAAAATACTCTAATGTGAAGTTTGAATTTGAATTGAAAATACTCTCCACCCATGTTGTTGTTTCTTGAATAGTGTGAGTTTGAAAAAACTGTTTCGCTTCAGTTAGTGTTTGAAATATAATAGCAGCCTCTTTTCTTGCTTTTTCCGAAAGTCGTTCATTTCTTGAACTCATAGCTAAGCCATTAGGTTCTCTGTGAATGGGGCAACCTATAATGGTTACATTGAGGTGGTGCTTTTCAACTAATTTTTTTACGATTTGTAACTGTTGAAAATCTTTTTCGCCAAAATAAGCATTTTGAGGTAAAACAATTTCAAATAATTTTTTCACAATAGTGCCCACCCCATCAAAATGACCTAGTCGATGTTTACCTTCCATCTGAAATTCTAATCCATCAAAATCATAGTGAAAAGATTGCATTTTACCTTCATAAATGTCCTCAACCGATGGTGCGTAGACAATTATATTTGAAGAGATTTCGCAAACTAATTTCAAATCATTCTCTAATGTTCTCGGATAGTTATGTAAATCTTCAAGGTTGTTAAATTGGGTTGGATTTACAAAAATGCTAAGTACGGTAAAATCATTTTCAAGTAAAGATTTTTTAAGCAAAGATAAATGACCTTCGTGTAAAGCCCCCATTGTGGGTACGAAACCAATTTTTCTTCCTTTTCGTAGAGATTCTAGAAAAGTTTGCAAAGCATTTTTTGTATTAAATAAGTGCATGTCAAGTCTAAATGAATTGCAAACTTACTATTATTAGTGCATAAGTCCATAAAAATTTGTAAATTTGCGAATTGAAAATACAAATACTAATATTTTTTAGTTATGACGGATAAGAGGATATTGTATGTATCATCTGAAGTAGTGCCATATTTGGCTGAAAATGAGGTGTCGTTACAATCATATGAGTTGCCAAAAATTATTAATGAATTAGGAGGGCAAATTAGAATTTTTATGCCCAGATATGGTAACATTAATGAAAGGAGACATCAATTGCATGAAGTGATTAGGTTATCAGGGATGAATCTTGTTGTAAACGATATGGATATGCCTTTGATAATTAAGGTAGCTTCTATTCCAAAAGAAAGAATTCAGGTTTACTTTATTGATAATGATGAATATTTTAAAAGAAAAGCCACTTTTTCTGATGAAGAAGGAGTGTTATATCCTGACAATGATGAACGTGCTATATTTTTTGCAAAAGGAGTTGTTGAAACGGTAAAAAAACTAAATTGGGTTCCTGATGTTATTCATGTGCATGGTTGGATGGCTTCGCTTTTACCAGTCTATTTAAAGCATTACTATAAAGATGAAGGAATTTTTGAAGACACAAAAATCATTTCTTCAATTTACAATCAGTCATTTGATGGCACGTTAGACGTGGAACTTATCAAAAAATTAGCTTTTGATAATCTTCCAGAAGACGCCATTGCTTTATATGAAAGTCCTACGTATGAAAATTTAATGAAAGCAACTATTCTTCATTCTGATGCTATATTAGTAGCGTCTGAAGAATTGTCTTCAGATTTAACAAAATATATAGAAACATCAAAAAAACCTTTTT